>NZ_JAUBPT010000014.1:65737-79920 GCF_036700905.1 Microcoleus sp. S13_C3
GGGGCACCGCCCCTACAGATTCCGCCAACTCTCATTGGTATCGGTTGTTTGTGGGCGATTTTAGAAGAAGCTCACATTATAATGCTGGCAATTCATCCTCAGTTTCAAGGTCAGGGTTTGGGACAAGCTCTGCTTTTGGCTTTGCTAAAATCGGCTTGTGACAGGCAATTAGAACGGGCCACTTTAGAAGTGCGGGACTCGAATTTAGCCGCAGTTTCCCTGTACAAAAAGTTTGGTTTTAAAGAGGCTGGACGGCGCAAGCGATACTACGAAGACACTGGGGAAGATGCTCTGGTGATGTGGCGCAGCGGTCTGGAAAAACCGGAATTTCAGCGATATTTGGCGGATGAGAAACGGGAGATTTGCGATCGGCTGCATCAGAAAAACTGGCATTTGGCGATCGATATTTTTGATTTTTGAGTGTAATTTGTTGCGTATTTAACTGGTTTTGAACTAAATTGGTTACTCGATATCAATTTAGTTCAAAAGCCTCATATAGAATCAACCTCAGCTCTTGACGAAACATCTGCCTGCCCGGCCATACTTACCGCTTTGCTTCGCGCTTCGATAATTTGACCGATCTCGCGGCCCAAGCTTGGTTGACGTTCAATCATCGTATTTACAGCATCTGAGTAGACGACAAGAACTTGCAAATCGTCAACGGCGACGATTGATACCGGACTCGGTTCCCCACTAAACAGCGCCATCTCGCCAAAAAACTCACCACTCAAGATAGTCATAACCTCCAACTCCATGCCCAACTTGTTCGTGACTGTTACCTTAGCCTGACCCGCAATGATAATGTACAAAGCATTACCAGGCTCGCCCTGCCGGATGACTTTCTCTCCCGCACCAAACTTCTGTAAAATAGTTCCCTTAGTTAAGTCATCCAAATTTTTTGGCTCTCTAGCTAAAGGCATAAATCCGGGAATTGAGTGCAGGCTTTGGGCTAACTTACTTGAAGCGCTATCTGCCTTATCAGCAGCTTCCACAGCATAGGAGTATCGGTAGCGATATAGCGTCAGGTTGTTTCGCTGCGCTGCGTACCAGACTCGCGTCATAAATCGATCGAGTATCTGCTCCATATCCTCAAAGTTTTCGATAAAAAACTCCACCTCATAGATAATTGCAGTCTCATCATAGGATGTGGTTTTGCTCTCTGGTTCGGGTTCGGCTAATATCCCCTGTGTAGCCAAAGCTGTACTTAGCAGTACCTGCTTCACCAGGTTAGGGGGGCTATCGTAGGAAAAGCCAATATTGATACGTTGGTTGTAAATGCGTTCTGGTTGGCTGTAATTATGAATTATTTCTTTTCCAACAAATTGATGGGGAACGATAATCACCTGCCGCTGGAGAGTTAGCAGGCGAACAGAGCGCCAATTGATATCAATTACCTGCCCTTCGATATCTCCAATACGCAACCAATCACCCACACTGAAGGGGCGTTCCAAAAGCAGCGCAATGCCAGACATGATGCTGCCCAATGTGTCCTGAAGTGCCAAACCGATCACGATCGAACTCACGCCCAATCCCGTAGCAAGACCAGCCAAATCTGCACCCCACACCACCGCCAGTACGATCGCGCTTCCCACAAGCACCAAAAATAACCTAGAAAGGTCGATCAGCAGTTTGGGCATCCGTGCCCGCCATGTATTTGCCTCAGCTTCTTCAAACAAAATTACATTAAACAGCGAGAGAGAAGCGTAGATAACAGATATCCAAAACAGCGTTGCGACGAGCTTGGCAAAATTCCCGTCAACGTCAAGCCTCACGACATTCCTGATTAAAACCATCAGCATTAAGACGGGCAGGACGAGGTTTTTTACAACCTGCAGCGTAGCCGCCAGCGGTCTACCGCGCCTTTGTAGATGATAAATAACCTCTCCTAGTAAAACGACTAGGAGTGGGAACCCTAATCCGACAATTACCGCCCAGGTTTGCCAGTCGTTTGAAAAGCTTAAATTACTCATAAACTTCTTCCTCTCGAACACTTACGGTCAGCTTAGAAGTTTTGACTTGCCAAGCCACTAGCTTTTCTTTTCCCGCTTCTTGAATTTCACCAACCAGCTCAAAATCGTAGAGATCGTGGAGGCGCGAGCAGATGTCTTGAGAAACTAATATTGCTCCCGGCGGACAAGCCGACTTCAATCTATTGGCAATATTTACACTATCGCCCCAAACGTCGTATAGTAATTTATTTTTACCAATCACGCCTGCAACCACATCTCCTGAATTGATGCCGATCCGCAGGTCTAGATGTAAGTCTTTTTCATAACTAAATCGGCGGACAAACGACAGCATTTCCAAAGCAAAATCTAGCGTGCGTTTGTCATGATCCAGACGCGGCATACCAAGCCCGCATACAGCCATGTAACCGTCACCAATAGTTTTAATCTTCTCTAGACCGTATTTATCGGTCATTTCATCAAAGCCTGTTACCAGTTCATTCAGCAAGCGAACAACCTCTTGAGGGGACATAGATTGAGTCAGCTTGGTGAATTGGTGGAGGTCGGAAAACAAGATCGAGACATTAGAAATCTGCTCGGCAATTTCTCGATCGCCCTGTTTGAGGCGTTTGGCGATTGCCGGACTAAATATACTTAAGACTAATGCTTCATTTTCGCGATTTTCGCGATCGATTAGTTGAGTTTCGGCGCGAAGGCTGCCTATCGTTTGGTTAAATGACTTAGCTAAGTCTCCAAATTCATCTTGCGAACCAGATTTGACAACGGCATCAAATTCTCCAGCCCCCACCTGGCGAGCGCTTTTGATTAAAGTATTAATGGGTCTGACAAAGATTGAGGTCAGCCACATGGCAACAAGCGTGATTAGCGCGATGATTAAAGTAGCCCCAATCAAAACTTTTTTTTCAAACGAGTGAATTGAGGCATAGGCTTCAGAAACATCCATCTCCGCCAAGATAACCCACTTCAATCCCTCAATGTCTAGAGGAGCATAAGAACTCAAAACTGGAATATTACGATAATCGTCGATCGCCTCCGTGCCCTGTTTCCCAAACAAAGCTTCCTTCACTGCTTTTGTTTGCACTTCCTGTAGGAGGATGGTAGTATTAAATTCTTTGATTTTCTTGATGGTCTTTTCATCAGTACCGATCGAGCGTAGAGTTTTTCCATGACCTTCTGGGTCTTCAATCTGGAAACGAGATGCAGAGCGCATCAAGTAATCTGACCCAACCAGATAAGTTTCTCCTGAATCGCCCAGACCATTTTGTTTCCAATTTTTGTTGCCAGTCATCACATTGTTAATTTTGTCAACCGGAAGCTGGAACGCCAAAATACCAATGAATTGGGAGCCGTTAAAGATTGGGGTAGCGATAAAAGCTGCAGGCGCACCGTAGGAAGGGCTGTAGGGTTTGAAATCTACTATTTTCACATAGCCCGTTCCATTTGCTTGTCGTGCTGCGGCGATCGCGGATGCTAGGTTACTCTCGTTGTAGGGGCCGTTGGTGAAGTTTGTGGTAAAGTCAGTTTCTTTAAAAACCGTGTAGACAACTGTTCCTTCAGGATCGATCAAAAACATATCGTAGTAACCGTATTTTTCCACTATATTGCGAAAAATCGGTTGGTAGCGCGCGTGAGCGCGGCTGTAAGCGCTGGCGTCGCCTGGATTGTCAAGGAGAAGTTTTTTGCCAACGGGGTTGGGGTTAGCAGCGATGTAGTGGTACTGCAGGTAACGGGCAGCGGCTGTTTTTGGCGTGTAGGATGCCAGAACCGGCGAACCCTCGTTAGTTCGTGTTAGTTTGGTTAGAAATTGTGTCTGGTAGTAGGTATCAATTTTTGCGTCAAAATCCGCTGGTATTGTTGATTGTTCAAGTTGGCGGTAGGCTGTCTTAAACTCCTGCATTGCGCCGACGACTGTTAGGTCTTCGCTTAGGGTTTGGCTGTGGTGGTAAAGGCT
This sequence comes from Microcoleus sp. S13_C3, assembly GCF_036700905.1. Taxonomy (NCBI): domain Bacteria; kingdom Bacillati; phylum Cyanobacteriota; class Cyanophyceae; order Oscillatoriales; family Microcoleaceae; genus Microcoleus; species Microcoleus sp. S13_C3. Next base: position 69,656 of record NZ_JAUBPT010000014.1, read on the forward strand.
TTCAAAATAATCTTGGATTTGATAAGTTTTGGCAGCCCGAAGGCTGGTTAATTGGTTGAAGACTTTTTCGGTCAGAATAGATTTCCCACTGCTAGAACATATATAGGTGCTGGCGAGCATAGCGCAAAGGCTGACTACCAGTAACATAACTATGAGTTTTGTCTTGATACTTAACTGCTTAAATAATTGCATAGGATTTTTCCTGATCTTCTTTGCCTTATTTATTTTGTCTATAAACAATTAAATAGTAATCTCTCACTATTAGTCTCGATATTAGTCTCGATTCTCGATCGGGAGCATCTCATATTTGTAAAAATACTTCTTCTGGCTCCTTCCTTCTTCTGGCTCCTTCCTTCTTCTTCTTTCCTTCTGCCTCTTTCCTTCTGCCTCTTTCCTTCTGCCTCCTGCCTCCTGCCTCCTGCCTCAAAACTCCAATTTCTAGCCGAGGGCTGCAAAGGTGAGATGCTCCCGTCTCGATCGCATTTCAGTAAGCCAAAGCTTTTCTACTCAAGGTGACGACACCGTGAGTAGAAAAGCCGACTTGAAGGTCAAAAACAAGCTGGGATAAATTTATTTGTTTGTGACCTCATCTTCCAGAGACTTATACTTTGATCCATCAGGCATAACAGCACCTTCGAGCAAAGCACCACTTAGGTCAGAAATGCTAACTTTAGCACCTTTGAGATTTGCACCAGTTAGGTAGGCACTCTTCAAGTTTGCACCACTTAAACTAGCATCTCTCAAATCTGCACCACTCAGGTTCGCATTACTCAAGTCCGCACAAATTAAATTAGCATTACTAAGATTCGCACTACTAAGATTAGCCTGAGTCAAGCGAGCAAAACTCAGTTTTGCATGACTTAAATTTGCACCACTAAGTTTAACCTGACTGATATTAGCATTATCTAAATTGGCATAAGTCAAATTAGCATTACTCAAGTCGCTTTCGATCAAATTGGCTTTACTGAGATTGGCATGAGGAAGATTAATATCTACTAACTCCGCACCAATAGCATCCAAACCTCTAAGAGAAACACCATCCTCATTCAAATCTTGGAGTGCCAGAATTCTGGCATAGCTAACTTTTACGCCGTGTGCTGCATCAACTATACTCCAAGCTTGGTAATGAAATTGCTTTCTGCGATCCGGTGCTTCTTTAATGAATAAAACTAAAGCAACGACAAGACTGAGAGCATCAGCACCCTCCAAAATCTCTGCCAGCAGAGAATTTTCCTCCGCGTTCACATAAATTATGATGAACAGAACGGCTGAAACACAAGCCACTAACCAGGCTGGTTGCGTCCAAAAATTATCAATGAATTTTTCTAAAATTCCTTTGAGAACTTCACCCAATCGCTGAACGAATGATTGACCCTGAAATTGTTGATAACTCTCAGTTATTTTCGAGAGCATTTGGGGGATAATTTTACCATCCAGCTCCATTGATACGAAAGGCTTTTTCTGTTCCTCGGTTGGCGGCGCGATCGGCTTAGATTTGTTCAGTAATTGTGTCTTTGATTCTTTTGGCTGATGGTGGGTGACATTTTTTTCATCTGGGACAACATTTGGTGTAGACACAACAACTGCGCCTTTTAGCATCAAACCAGTAATTGTTCTGTAGGCATCTGTCCATGCCCGCTTTACTTCGGGAGTCCAATCTTCTTGGAGATACTGCTCAAAAGTCATCAGCAGTGCGTCTCCAACTGGCCCATAATATTTGGGAATTACCCCATAGCCGATGTGTCTGCCTCCCAAGGCATTGAGAACAGGCCCTAAAGCTTCTGGAGAGCGGAGATTTTCTACTACCAATACCAAAGCATTAAGGAGCTTCTTCTGTTGTATTTTTAGATCGATATGGGCAAACAATGGTTGAAATTCCGGGTGAGCGATGAAGAGGTTTTCGTAGAAGCTAGCGGTAAATTCATCAGCACGAGCTTTGATTTTCTCGAAGCTGCTTTCCAGTACCTCTACGGCTAACTCTGGCTCTTTTTCTGAAACTGATTCTAGTTGGTGATTAGCTGCTAGACTCACCGGTTTGTCGGGAATTATCTCTGTTTCTAATTGAACTTCTTCAGGTGTCGTTTCTACCCCAGCGCCTTTTAACATCAAAGCAGTAATTGCTCTGTAGGCATTTGTCCACGCCAGCTTTACTTCGGGAGTCCAATCTTGCTGGAGAGACTGCTCAAAAGCACTCAGTAGTGCTTCTCCAACTGGGCCGTAATATTTGGGAATTACTCCATAACCGATGTGTCTGCCTCCCAAGGCCTTGAGAACTGGCTCCAAAGCTTCTGGAGATCGGAGATTTTCTACTACTAAAACCAGAGCACTTATGAGCTTTTTCTGTTGCTTAGCCATATCAGTTGTGGCAAACAGCGGTTTCAACTCTGGGTGAGTTGTAAACAATTTTTCGTAGAAGCTAGTGGCAAATTCATCAGCACGAGGTTTAATTTTCTCGAAACTTTGCTCTAAAATTTCAACATTTAAAGACATATTTTTGTTTCTTTTTTGAAAGGTGATGCTCCCTTGTCTAAAGACCGGGTTTTTAAACTATCCGGCTCGGATAAATGCTTTTAATAGAGAGTTGGAAGAGAGTTTCTTTACTGACGCCAGAGCAAAATATTACAAACTCAAATTTTCCAATTCTTGAGACACCATAGCCATAAACTCTCCTGCATCGTTGATGCCCATTTCTCCTAAAGCTTTCCACTCTTCACTGCTGTAATCTAAATCGAGTCCCATCACCTCTTGAGTCCAATAGGGCAAATTAGATGGGTTTTCCATTAGGTCACAGGTTATTTTTAAGATTTCTGTTCCGGTCGTCTTTTGTCTAGCTTTTGTCGCCAAGCAAAAGGAGAGCAATTTGGCTAAATTACTTTGTGGGGGAATGGCTATTAAAAATGCCATATTTTGTGCTAGTACAAACTTGTCTAATTTCATTGGATATTTTCCTATTCCTAGTTTTAACGCTACTCACGTAAGTATTTTTTGCTCTCACTGAAAACGACAGGACTTACATCGTGGAATTTTCTTATTTTCAAAGTCTTTGTAGTTAATTCAGGTAGCCAAACATTCCGTAAGTATTGCCCCATCCGCTGCTGTCGAACAGAGAATTTCTATGGCATCAGGCAGTTGTATCAGCCATGAGAGAGCGCTTTCAGCGATCGCTCGCGTACCGATAAGGAATAATGGCGTCATGAATACTGCGGTAAGCCCCGTTGGCAAACAGTATAGCTTCTTCGTTGACTTCATCCGAGTGAAACATCGAAATTGATACTCTTGCCTCATATTGAATTGTGGTGTCAATCACGCCTTCATGGCTGTCGGCTGTGACATCAGGGGCATGAATGAGTTCCCAAGGAATACCCAAGGCATCGCGGTCAGGAGACCGATCGGGCAACAACACGCGATCGCCAACTTCCTTGGATTCATTGGGTGTAAGCTGTTCGACATTTAAAGGATGATTGTAGGGTGCGGAGCGTACATAAGCGTTTTCCTTCCCTTGTAAGCGTAAGTGTTCTAGCTAGCGCACCTTACCTGGTTCGTTAGTCGTTTAAATGCGTAACAGCTTAACTGCAAAATGCTCATTATTCCAACCAGTAGCAACGAGCCGTCCATCCGCGTTTTAACTTGGAGTGTCTTGCCCATTGCTTCGATGCGCTGGCAGACTTCTTGCAATGATTTGAGAGCGATTTTTGCCAGAGAGCGTTTCCTCGGTAGATGTAAATAAAAGGGTAGAGTTGGTTTTCGGTTGTGCAAATTTCCTAGGTTTTGTGCCTTGACTACCCCTACCCTAAGCAAAGATGTTATGGCTTATTGATCCCAAGTTTAGATTTGAGCAACGTTAAGGTTAGCAACCAACCCATAGGTTGATATGTACTCTTCTAACTCCGCTAAATCAACACTACCATTTTTATCGCTGTCAAGAATGTTGAACAGATAATCAGTGACGTAGCTTCTGACTTCTTCAGAGCTGCGTTCGCCTGTTGTCATATCTTCGATCAGCCCTAACAACTCCATAATCTCAGAGCGATCGAGCGACTTACTTCCGTCCGTATCCAATTGCATGAACAGCTTTTTAACATCTTCTGTTGCCACTCTCGAAGAGCGCAGTGTTTCTCTCAGTATGTCATTGCCAAATGAATTCATGAACAATATCTGTTCGATGAGTGGTATGCAGAAAAAGCCCAGCGCTGCCCAAAAAATTGCATATTTTACGGCTTCTGGATTTGCAGTTGTACTAACTCCGATGAAAAGAGCCGCCCAAAGGAAAAAGTTGGGATTCACAAGCAGGATGTAAGCATCGCGAGCTTCTGCCTTGCTAAGCTTGCCCTTCGTAAATGCTGATGTTAATACAGCCAAAACACGCATTGAGACAAACACTAAAGTTGCCAATGCTAGCTGTTGCAGACAAGCGAGCGAGCGGTTCGGATCGGTTGAAAAAAATATATCCGAAATGAAGGTTGAGGGAGTAAACTGAAACCCTGTTGCCAAGGCCATGAATGCGACAGCAAGCACTCCGATGAATTTCCAGTTTTTACTGTGGTGGTTTGATTCAACAGGGGATTGGTCGCGCCAAAACTGGGCGATCGCACCCGGTATTGCCAGACCTACAATTAGAATGACACCGAAAAAGATCAGGCTGTCAACGTTAATGGGTAAATTGGCAACCTTCAATGTAGCCAGAAGCGCCAGTGGAGCAACGATTGATAGCGTTCTTGACAATAAAGCCGACGGATAAAGATTACCGCCCCAAAGCACGGATAAAACTGGGGAAGTAAGGGCTGGGGGAACCATCCAAAACAGCACCCACAAAATTTTGTACAAATCGGCTTCAGTCTGATACAAAAGTCCAGAAAATATTAAAAATAGCCCAACTGCCCATCGCACTGCCATCCACCCGTAAACGAGATACTTCACAGTAGAGGTTACTTTGCGTTTACTTGCTGCAAAGTCAATGTCTAGGTAGGTATAAAACGTTGAGGCGGCAAGACACGCAACGATTATTGCTCGAAATAGGGCGGACGGAATAGCTCCTGCTGCGCCAGTGATTGCCCCTACCAAGCTTCCCAGCAAAAAGGCGGCGGCATAGATCAAAATCGCCCACATAATTGAAAGATCGTTGATCTCTTTACGCAGCGAAGCAGCACCGCCGGATTCCTTATCGCGAAACTTGACGAGATCCACACCGCTGAGAGCTTTACCATTGGGGAGTTTCAGGTGTTTATAAGCTGTCGGCGGTAGACCGCTTAAATAAAGTGCTAGAGGCTCCAATACATATTGGTGGCACACTACTAGAACGGTTTCTCCCCGTTCCAAGTGCGGTACAATTTTGTCTTCGTAGAAACGGGCAGCGCGAGAGTAAACTTGGGCAATCTTTTCGCCAGCCGGGGGTGCTTCGTTGTGCGAGTGCAACATTTCCTCGAAGCCTTCGTAGCCCAGGGCTAGACGCAGCAGATTTAGGTTGCGGCCTGCAAAAATACCAAAGGATTTTTCGCTAATTCGGTGGTCGATTTGAACGGGGGTATCGGGTGACTTTAGTGCTTGACTTTCAGCAAGGGCGATTTCGCAGGTTTGGCGCGCGCGTCTCATGTGGGAAACATATACTGCGTCAAACTTTGTACCTTTTTTCTTGAGGTCAACACCTGCACGGCGTGCCTGCAATCGGCCAAATGATGTGAGGTCAACATCCAGAACTCCCGCAAAAATGTTGCGTTCGTTACTGGTACTTTCACCGTGCCGAATAAAGTAGACACGTCCTAGCTGTTCTGCATTGAATTCTTTTGGTGAAGCTGCAGAAGTTGTTGTGGCTGCATCGTCGAATTTACTTGTAACTTCTTCGATCGATCCATTGTCGGTACTTTCTACCTGGTCATCTAAGTTTCTAGTGTTCATTATTTACTTTCACTACCCCTTAAACAGGATTTAGATTCTTTTCCACGATTGAAGTTTGAGACTTTTAAGTCAGACGAGTTAACGACCACAGCACTCTGCTACGAAAGCAAGGTCTTGAACCATGCTGAGTATAGTCTGAGGCAAACTCCTCGGAGTGTAGCAACGCTCACTAATTGATCGGGAGCGATCGCACAACTGACAACAGGAAGAATACCCAAATCTTCAAAGGATCTGAGACAAAATTTTAGAGAAAAAAGCCCAGCTCGCTCTTTCCCTCGCAAACCAAAAGATTCTTGAGATGGACAGCAGCTTAAGAGCGAGTTTAGGGATCGATCGCCCATCTAACTAATAAGTTTTGTGCAAAACCCGGCCTGTACTGCGAGAATTATCACTTTTGCGCCTGCATGACAGCCAAAAAGATTATGCTAGAATCCATCAATACGCAGTCGTAGGTTGGGCACGGGCCGAGAAGAGCAATCTTCTTGCAGTCTAGGGGAGGTTGTAGGTCAGCCACCATTTGGGTCTTCCCAGTTGAAAGCCACCCTGCAACATGAGCCTGGAATCTGCAACCGCAGCCGAGTGCGGCAGATAGGTTGGGAGTGTCGCGCTAGAATAAGCAGTACGAGTTAACACTCGAACACAAACGCTCGTTGTGCGAGCGTGACCTCGAAACGGGCACATAGCAGCAGGTGATGGGAATAAATCATGTTTGAACGCTTCACAGAAAAAGCAATAAAAGTAATCATGTTGGCCCAGGAAGAAGCTCGCCGCCTGGGTCACAACTTCGTAGGGACAGAACAGATCCTCCTGGGTCTGATCGGAGAAGGAACCGGGGTTGCAGCTAAAGTCCTCAAATCAATGGGGGTCAACCTCAAAGACGCGCGGATTGAAGTGGAAAAAATCATCGGGCGCGGTTCCGGCTTCGTAGCAGTCGAAATTCCGTTCACCCCCCGCGCCAAGCGGGTTCTAGAACTATCCCTAGAAGAAGCTCGCCAACTCGGACACAACTATATAGGTACTGAACACCTGCTGCTGGGCCTGATCCGCGAAGGTGAAGGAGTAGCGGCCAGAGTCTTGGAAAACCTGGGAGTAGACTTGTCGAAAGTCCGCACCCAAGTCATTCGGATGCTGGGAGAAACCGCAGAAGTCGCAGCCACTGGCGGCGGCGCTCGCACCAAAACCCCAACCCTGGATGAATTTGGAGCCAACCTCACTCAAATGGCGGTCGATGGCAAACTAGACCCAGTAGTCGGACGCCAAAAAGAAATCGAACGGGTAATTCAAATCCTCGGTCGCCGCACCAAAAATAACCCGGTGCTCATCGGGGAACCCGGAGTCGGTAAAACCGCGATCGCCGAAGGTCTCGCCCAGCGCATTGCTAACAACGATATCCCAGACATCCTCGAAGAAAAGCGCGTCGTTACCCTCGACATCGGCTTGCTGGTTGCCGGTACGAAATACCGGGGCGAATTTGAAGAACGCCTCAAAAAAATCATGGACGAAATCCGCACTGCGGGTAACGTGATTTTGGTGATTGACGAAGTTCACACTTTGATCGGTGCGGGTGCGGCTGAAGGCGCGATCGACGCAGCCAACATTCTCAAGCCGGCTTTGGCTAGAGGCGAACTCCAGTGTATCGGCGCTACAACTTTAGACGAGTACCGCAAGCACATCGAGCGCGACGCAGCCCTAGAACGGCGCTTCCAGCCCGTTATGGTCGGCGAACCCACCGTTGACGAGACGATCGAGATTCTCTTCGGTCTGCGGGAACGCTACGAACAGCACCACAAGCTGAAAATCTTGGACACGGCCCTAGAAGCCGCAGCCAAACTCTCACATCGGTACATCTCCGATCGCTTCCTCCCAGACAAAGCAATTGACTTGGTAGACGAAGCTGGTTCTAGAGTTCGCCTGATCAACTCCCAACTGCCCCCGGCGGCCAAAGAACTTGACAAAGAACTCCGCCAAGTCCTCAAAGATAAAGACGAAGCGGTGCGTTCTCAAGACTTTGACAAAGCCGGCGAATTGCGCGATCGGGAAATGACCATCAAAGCCGAAATTCGCGCTATTTCCCAAGCCAAAAAAACCGACTCGGCCCGCACCGGCGAAACAGACCCATCGCCAGTAGTCACCGAAGAAGACATCGCTCAAATCGTGGCAAGCTGGACGGGCGTCCCGGTAAACAAACTGACCGAATCCGAATCCGAAAAGCTGCTGCACATGGAAGATACCTTGCACCAGCGCTTGATCGGACAGGAAGAAGCAGTGAAAGCCGTTTCCCGCGCCATCCGTCGCGCTCGCGTTGGCTTGAAAAATCCCAATCGCCCGATCGCCAGTTTCATTTTCTCCGGGCCCACAGGCGTCGGCAAAACCGAACTCACCAAAGCCCTAGCCGGCTACTTCTTCGGTTCAGAAGACGCGATGATTCGGTTGGATATGTCGGAGTACATGGAACGGCACACCGTCTCCAAACTCATCGGTTCTCCTCCGGGCTACGTCGGCTACAACGAAGGCGGCCAACTCACAGAAGCAGTCCGCCGCCGTCCTTACACCGTCGTGCTGTTCGACGAAATCGAAAAAGCCCACCCCGATGTCTTCAATATGCTGTTGCAAATATTGGAAGACGGCCGCTTAACAGATGCCAAAGGTCGCACCGTGGACTTCAAAAACACGCTGCTGATTATGACCTCAAACATCGGTTCTAAGGTGATTGAAAAAGGCGGCGGCGGCCTCGGTTTCGAGTTCAGCGACAACCAAGCCGATGCTAATTACAACCGCATTCGTTCTTTGGTTAACGAAGAACTCAAAAACTACTTCCGCCCCGAATTCCTCAACCGACTCGACGAAATTATCGTCTTCCGCCAGTTGAACAAGGAAGAAGTCAAGGAAATCGCGGTCATCATGCTCAAAGAAGTGTTCAGCCGTTTGACAGAACAGGGAATCACCCTGGAAGTGACCGAAAAATTCAAAGAACGGCTGGTAGAAGAAGGCTACAACCCCAGCTACGGAGCCCGACCCCTGCGCCGCGCCATTATGCGCTTGCTGGAAGACAGTTTGGCTGAGGAAATCCTTTCTGGCCGCATCAAAGACGGCGACACCGCTGTTGTGGATGTGGGCGAGGACGGAATTGTTAAGGTGCTGCAAGGTCAAAAGCGCGAATTGCTGCCCCAAGGCGCTGAGTAAGTTTGAGTTGTGTGCGATCGCGAGTAAAGTTTGGAAATAACCAATCTCGCAGTCGCAAACAACTCAAAATCCTCAAATAAAAAAGGTAGAGAATCTTAGTTCTCTGCCTTTTTTATGAGTTAATATCAACAGAATGTACGCTGACTTTTCTAAGGAATGAGAATTAAATAAAATCCACTTTTCCTGTTTGTTGTGGGATGGGCGTCCCGCCCGTCCTTTCTGGGCGGGCGGGACGCCCATCCCACAAGAAAAAAGGGGAATTATTTAATTGACGATCCTAAGTATCTTCGTCTCAAAAAATATGAGACCTATCGACTCGGTTTCTGTAGAGCGGTGCCCCCGTGCTCGCCCTTCCGGGTTTCTGAATACCCCAACAAAGTTTTACGTTTAATTAGAGCGAGCTACTTCAATGGCAATTAGATAATTAGCAAGAACTATATAGTGGAGAAATAAATGACCTCTGAAAAAAAGAATTTGGGTACAGAAGTAGCAGAAAATCCGCCGGAAAGCTGGTGGCAGAAAGCGTGGAAGTCTAGCTTTGAAAATCTTCAGATAGTGATTATTGCTTTGAGTTTAGCAATAGTGATTCGAGCCTTGGTCGCCGAACCGCGCTACATACCCTCAGATTCTATGGTACCAACTTTGCACGTGGGCGATCGCGTCGTAGTCGAAAAAATCTCCTACTACCTCGAACCGCCCAAAACTGGGGACATCGTAGTATTTACTCCCCCGGAAAAGTTGCAAGAACAAGGCTTTACTCAAGACCAAGCATTCATCAAGCGGGTAATTGGCTTACCGGGTCAAACCGTCGCCGTTAAAAAAGGTTTAGTTTATCTCAACGACAAACCCCTCGTCGAAAAATATATTGCCGAACCTCCTAAATACCAGTGGGGGCCTTATCGCGTCCCAGAAAATGAATACTTTGTGATGGGAGACAACCGCAACAACAGCAACGACTCCAGCAGGTGGGGATTTTTACCTAAGCAGAATATCATCGGTCGCGCTGTAGTGCGGTTTTGGCCTCTAGAACGCATCGGGGAAGTTTGAAGTCTGTTGACTGTTGACAGTTGACGGTTGACGGTTGACTGTTGACGGTTGACTGTTGTCATCGCAAGCCCGATGCCCGATGCCCGATGCCCGATGCCCGATGCCCGATGCCCGATGCCCGATGCCCGATGCCCGATGCCCGA
>NZ_JAUBPT010000278.1:0-5306 GCF_036700905.1 Microcoleus sp. S13_C3
CCGATACCTAAAAAGTTAGACGACCCATATTTATCACTGCATTGTTTGGTTATTTTGTCAATGCGTGAGTCCTAAAAATTTCAGATCCATAATTGTCGCAATAATTTGAGTCAATATATACTGGACGCCTGTAGTGATGGTAATCTTGCTCTGGGTTATTGGCGCGCAAATTTGCGAAGGTCAGCGTTCAGCGCGAGGTACATAAAATGTCAAAATTGATTCCTCTGAGATTACAACCGCCTCGCGATCGATTGTTGGAGGAGGTGAAGCAGGAAGTCCAAGCAGGCCTGGCGCAGTCTTTGCACGCTGCTGTGCTGGCTAACCTCAGCCAAGACTCGTCGCCTGTTGGTGTTAACCGCTGTTGGGATGTGGAAGTGAAAGCGGGCAACCGTCCGAGTTTTCGGCTTCCTCCCAAAGCAAGCATTGCCAAAGTGTTCGATCGCACCGGTGGCAAATTGGTAATTTTGGGAGCGACGGGTGCAGGCAAAACTACGACGCTGCTAGAATTAGCTCGTGTGTTAGTTTACCGCGCCCAAAAAGATGCTAGTTTTCCAGTACCAGTGCTGTTTGAACTCGGATCGTGGAAAGCAGAATCCGGGGCGATCGCAGATTGGTTAATTGCTCAACTTCAGTTTAAATACAGCATCTCTCCTGCTGTAGGCAAAAAATGGCTTGCCGAACAAAAATTGCTGCCTCTACTCGACGGCTTGGACGAAGTAGAAACCCACCGCCAAAATATCTGCATTCAAGCAATAAATCAATTTGTTGAAAGCGAATTTAAACCCAAACATTTAGTAGCTTGCAGCAGTTTTGATGCTTACAAAAACTGCGAAAGTCGATTTCGCCTGCAAGCAGCGGTTTTATTGAAACCTTTAACAGAAACTAAAATTCAAAATTATCTGCTAGAAGCCCGAAGCCGCGAACTTTGGTACAGCATTGAGCATGAGCCGGAGTTGTTGAAATTGGCAAAAGTTCCCTTGCTTTTGAGCATGATGGCTCTGGCTTACGACGATATTTTAATTGAAGCTTGGAAGCGCATTACTTCCGCAGAAGAACAGCGCAAATATCTGTTAACTGCCTATATTCGCCACCAAATCACCGGCGAAGTCAAGCAGTATCCCAGAGGTAAGGAACTGCGGCCCGAACAAATTCGCCACTGGCTGGGATGGTTGGCCAGAAGGATGGAAGAGCAAGGAATTCAAGAATTTTACCTCGATCGCATACCCTCTAGCTGGCTGCAAACAGAGGAGCAACGGCGCAAGTATCAGTTTGGAGTTAAGCTGGTTGGTGGGCTGATTTGGGTGATTTTAGGATTAATTGCCACCCTAGTCTCAGGGTCGATTTGGGGATTAATTGCCGGTGCTGTTGCTGCGGTAATTAGTGCTTTGTTGCCGGGAATTCCGGGGATTGAAAGGTTTATATTGCACCTCGTACTGTGGTCGAAGGGCTACATTCCTTGGGATTACAGGCGTTTTCTCGATGCTGCCACCGATCGCTTGTTGCTGCAAAAAACAGGCGATCGGCGTTATCGATTTATCCACGATTTATTGCAAAAACATTTTTCGGAAATCTAAATGCCGGAACTTGACAAAAACAAATATAATGGATGTAACTGTGAAGGAGATTCCAATACTCGACAAGCAAAAGGAAACTCAATGGCTGTAAAATTCATTCTGAGCGAATACGTTGACAAAGCAATGGATGAGGCTATGTATGACAAACTTGAAGATCGTAGCTTTGTTGGGAAAATTCCTGTTTGCAAGGGAGTCATCGCCTTTGGTTCAACTTTAAAAGAGTGTCAAAATGAGTTGCGCTCAACTTTGGAAGACTGGATTTTTCTAGGTTTAAAATTGCGACATCGAATGCCCATCATTGACAATGTTGATTTAAATATGCAATAGCTTGTCCACTACCATACACTCATCCTAAAAAAAGTTTATGGTATTTTTGCCATTTGAAATAGCTGTGAGGCCGTAAATTCTAATCCATCAAAAAGTGGATCTGTTAATAGCGTATCTCCCCTATAAGTCTGCGGTGCTGCATCGGGGTAAAAAACTGTAATGCTTCTCGCCTTGCTATCTACTATCCAAACCCGCAATACCTTAGCATCTAAATAATCTCTCGCTTTAGCAGCTAACTGACCAAAAGTTTGTTCTGGTGAAATAATTTCTATGACTAATTCGGGGACGACTGGACAGGTTTCATCTTGATTCCAGTCAGGAGATAAGCGTTCGTAAGAAACATACAAAAGATCGGGTACTGGCACCCAGTCTCGCCCCAGTCTGGTTAATCTGACCCCCCATTCTACACCAATTTCTCCCCGTTCCTCACCCCACTGTTCGAGGATTTTTAGTAGGCTTCGGGTGAGGCGAGAATGAAATTTTTTAGGTGACATCTTCGGTACTGCTTGCTCGTCAATAAGTTCGTAGGTAATATCGCCTTCTCCTTCGGGAAGAGCGAAAAACTCTTCCAGAGTTAGTTGAGTTTTTGTCTGGATCATAATATTCCTCTGCTGTGGGCAGGCAAGTTAGTATTATTTTAACTTAAATATTCATTGACATAATACAAATGTTATGATAAAGATTGGCAAAATCTTAAGTCTTAACTGCCGAATTTGCGATCGACTCCTAGATCGACACCCCCAAAAGGTTAAGATTCTAGTCTGACCCTCCTGCAATCATTGCTTAACCTCCTATGGCAGAAACCTTATTGTTCAACGCCCTCCGCGAGGCGTTAGACGAAGAAATGGCCCGCGACTCCGCCGTATTCGTACTCGGCGAAGACGTAGGTCAATACGGCGGTTCCTACAAAGTCACCAAAGACCTCTACAACAAATACGGCGAACTTAGAGTGCTCGACACCCCGATCGCCGAAAATAGCTTTACAGGCATGGCAGTAGGCGCAGCAATGACGGGACTGCGGCCGGTCATCGAAGGCATGAACATGGGCTTTTTGCTGCTGGCATTCAACCAAATTTCCAACAATGCCGGAATGCTGCGCTACACATCCGGCGGCAACTTCAAAATGCCAATGGTAATTCGTGGGCCCGGCGGCGTGGGCCGGCAACTCGGCGCGGAACACTCCCAGCGGTTAGAAGCATATTTCCAAGCAGTACCGGGTTTGAAAATAGTCGCCTGTTCGACTCCCTACAACGCCAAAGGACTTTTAAAATCAGCCATCCGCGACGATAACCCCGTTCTGTTTTTCGAGCACGTTCTTCTTTACAACCTCAAAGAAAATTTGCCAGAAACAGAATATTTAGTGCCGCTGGACAAAGCAGAAATTGTGCGATCGGGCAAAGATGTCACAATCGTGACATATTCAAGGATGCGACACCACGTCATGCAAGCCGTCCCCGCCCTGGTAAAAGAAGGTTACGATCCAGAAGTAATCGACCTAATTTCTCTCAAACCCCTGGACATGGAGACCATCGGCGCATCCATTCGCAAAACTCACAAAGTAATTATTGTAGAGGAGTGCATGAAAACAGGAGGCATCGGTGCCGAACTAATTGCTTCGATTAGCGATCGATTTTTTGACGAACTCGACGCACCGGTTTTGCGCCTGTCTTCACAAGATATTCCCACACCTTACAACGGCAATTTGGAAAGACTGACCATTGTCCAGCCCAATCAAATTGTCGAGGCAGTCCAAAAAATGGTAGCTTTGCGAGTATAAATAGTGATTAGTCAGTAGTCATTGGTTGACTGTTGACTGTTGACTGTTGACTGTTGACTGTTGACTGATGACTGATGACTGATGACTGATGACTAAAATCTGCCAACTGACAACTGCCAACTGACAACTGCCAACTGACCAATGACTAATAATTAAATATGCAAAAACAACGTTCCATATTAGCCCTAATTTTTGTTTTAATCATCGCCGCCATTACTGTAATAGTAACAATTCCGACGCGGCTGGGATTAGACTTGCAAGGAGGGTCGCAACTCACAATTCAGGTAAAAACTACCCCCACAATTCCCAAAATTGACCAGGGAATGTTAGAAGCAGTGCGGCGGATTGTCGAAAACCGCGTCAACGGTTTGGGTGTTTCCGAAGCATTAGTCCAAACAGTAGGAGAAGACCAAATTCTCGTGCAGTTGCCCGGAGTAAATGACCCGCAGCAAGCAGAACGAGTTTTGGGCGGCACGGCCAAGCTAGAATTTCTGGAACAACTGCCCGGAACAGAAGCACAATTAGGCATTGAAAGGCAGTTGCAGCAGGAATTGCTGGTCAAACAAACAGCATTGAAAACTAGCAACAATGAGGCAGCAATTAAAGAAAATCAGGCTGCTTTGAAAAGAAGCAATGAGGCGATTGCCAAACTCTTCAAAAGCAGCGGCCTCGGTGGGGAAAACCTCAAAGACGCTCAACCTCAACCCTTGGCGGCTGGGAAGAACTGGAACGTTGCTCTTGTTTTCGATACCAAAGGAGGCGAACTCTTTGCCCAACTCACTAAAAATTTAGCCGGTACCGGACGCAGTATCGGTATTTTCCTAGACGAAAGAATGATCAGTTCTCCAGTCGTCGGCGTGGAATTTGCCCAAACAGGAATTACTGGTGGGAGTGCCGTAATTCAAGGCAACTTTACAACGCAAGAAGCCAACGATTTAGCAGTGCAATTGCGGGGCGGCGCTTTGCCTGTGCCGGTCGAAATTGTAGAAAACCGCACCATCGGCGCTAGCTTGGGTAAAGACAGCATTCAAAGCAGTATTAACGCAGGTATCGGCGGCTTAGTTTTAGTCTTGATTTTCATGGTTGCCTACTATCGACTCCCCGGCGTAATTGCCAATATTGCGCTGTTAATTTATGCTCTATTAACTTGGGCAGCTTTCGTGCTTTTGGGAGTGACATTAACGCTGCCGGGAATAGCTGGTTTTGTGCTCAGCATCGGGATGGCTGTGGATGCTAACGTGCTGATTTTTGAACGCACGCGGGAAGAGTTGCGGGCGGGGAAATCGCTTTATCGATCGGTCGAATCTGGTTTTTACCGCGCTTTTTCCAGCATTTTAGACGGTAACGTCACAACAGTTATTGCTTGTGCTGCTTTGTTCTGGTTGGGCGCTGGTTTAGTTAAAGGGTTTGCTGTAACTCTGGCATTGGGGGTGGGAGTGAGTATGTTTACGGCGCTCACTTGCAGCCGCACTCTGCTGTTCGTAGTATTGAGCTTTCCAGCATTGCGGAAACCTCAGTGGTTCTGTCCCGGTTTGTCGAAAACTGCTAATAGTTAACTGTTGACTGTTGACTGTTGACTGTTGACTGTTGACTGTTGACTGTTGACTGTTGACTGTTGACTGTTGACT
>NZ_JAUBPT010000279.1:0-5296 GCF_036700905.1 Microcoleus sp. S13_C3
AAAGAATGACACGTTCATAGACATATTGAATTGACAGCACAAAATTACAGCGATGTAATTTTGAAAATAAGAGAGAGTAAGATTTTTCGAGTAAATTGAAAACAACCTAGCGACTTAAATCGAATAAAACAATGTTAGATTAATCTAACGAACAATATACGATGAAGAGTTTGATCCTGGCTCAGGATGAACGCTAGCGGCAGGCCTAACACATGCAAGTCGAGGGGTAGAACACTTCGGTGTTTGAGACCGGCGCACGGGTGCGTAACGCGTATGCAATCTACCTTATACAGGGGAATAGCCCAGAGAAATTTGGATTAATGCCCCATAGCATTACGACTTGGCATCAAGATGTAATTAAAGTTCCAACGGTATAAGATGAGCATGCGTCCCATTAGTTAGTTGGTAAGGTAACGGCTTACCAAGACGATGATGGGTAGGGGTCCTGAGAGGGAGATCCCCCACACTGGTACTGAGACACGGACCAGACTCCTACGGGAGGCAGCAGTGAGGAATATTGGTCAATGGTCGCAAGACTGAACCAGCCATGCCGCGTGCAGGAAGACGGTCCTATGGATTGTAAACTGCTTTTATACAGGAAGAAACCCTCCCACGTGTGGGAGCTTGACGGTACTGTAGGAATAAGGATCGGCTAACTCCGTGCCAGCAGCCGCGGTAATACGGAGGATCCAAGCGTTATCCGGAATCATTGGGTTTAAAGGGTCCGTAGGCGGTCTTATAAGTCAGTGGTGAAAGCCCATCGCTCAACGATGGAACTGCCATTGATACTGTAAGACTTGAATGCTTAGGAAGTAACTAGAATATGTAGTGTAGCGGTGAAATGCTTAGATATTACATGGAATACCAATTGCGAAGGCAGGTTACTACTAAGTGATTGACGCTGATGGACGAAAGCGTGGGGAGCGAACAGGATTAGATACCCTGGTAGTCCACGCCGTAAACGATGGATACTAGCTGTTCGGAGCAATCTGAGTGGCTAAGCGAAAGTGATAAGTATCCCACCTGGGGAGTACGCACGCAAGTGTGAAACTCAAAGGAATTGACGGGGGCCCGCACAAGCGGTGGAGCATGTGGTTTAATTCGATGATACGCGAGGAACCTTACCAGGGCTTAAATGTAGATTGACAGGACTGGAAACAGTTTTTTCTTCGGACAATTTACAAGGTGCTGCATGGTTGTCGTCAGCTCGTGCCGTGAGGTGTCAGGTTAAGTCCTATAACGAGCGCAACCCCTGTCGTTAGTTGCCAGCGAGTCATGTCGGGAACTCTAACGAGACTGCCAGTGTAAACTGTGAGGAAGGTGGGGATGACGTCAAATCATCACGGCCCTTACGTCCTGGGCCACACACGTGCTACAATGGTAGGTACAGAGAGCAGCCACTGCGCGAGCAGGAGCGAATCTACAAAACCTATCTCAGTTCGGATCGGAGTCTGCAACTCGACTCCGTGAAGCTGGAATCGCTAGTAATCGGATATCAGCCATGATCCGGTGAATACGTTCCCGGGCCTTGTACACACCGCCCGTCAAGCCATGGAAGCTGGGGGTGCCTGAAGTCGGTGACCGCAAGGAGCTGCCTAGGGTAAAACTAGTAACTAGGGCTAAGTCGTAACAAGGTAGCCGTACCGGAAGGTGCGGCTGGAACACCTCCTTTCTAGAGAAGATTTAACCGTTAGGTTTTAGTTGAAAGGGAAATATTACTCTCGCTGTTAATTTAAAAAATAAGAATAAGCAAAGAAAACAGAGTCTCGTAGCTCAGCTGGTTAGAGTACTACACTGATAATGTAGGGGTCGGCAGTTCGAGTCTGCCCGGGACTACTTTTTTAAGCTTGTTTGAAGGAAATTCTGGAAGTTGGGATTCATAATTCGTAATTCTGAATTCATAATTCTGAGTTCAAATTGGGGGATTAGCTCAGCTGGCTAGAGCGCCTGCCTTGCACGCAGGAGGTCATCGGTTCGACTCCGATATTCTCCACGATTCCGAAAGGAAAAAAGTTCATTGACATATTGAGATAAAATACATTTAAAAAGTAGAAAGTACAGTAGAATCGTAACATGTTACGATTTTATTAAAGAAAGTCCTATTTTTATTTATAGAAATAGGCGGCACATAAGCAAAATAAGGGCGTATGGGGGATGCCTAGGCTCTCAGAGGCGATGAAGGACGTGATAAGCTGCGAAAAGCTACGGGGATTGGCACACACGAATTGATCCGTAGATATCCGAATGGGGCAACCCAATGCATTGAAGATGCATTACCCGATAGGGGGCAAACCCGCTGAACTGAAACATCTAAGTAGGCGGAGGAGAAGAAAACAAAAGTGATTCCGTAAGTAGTGGCGAGCGAACGCGGATTAGCCCAAACCAGAGTTGTTACGGCAATTCTGGGGTTGTAGGACCACGATATTCTATGCGGATTGAACCGGAATAACCTGGAAAGGTTAACCAAAGAGGGTGATAGTCCTGTATGGGTAAGAGAAGATATAGATAGTGGTATCCTGAGTAGCGCGGGGCACGTGAAACCCTGTGTGAATTTGGCGGGACCATCCGCTAAGGCTAAATACTCCTGAGAGACCGATAGTGAACCAGTACCGTGAGGGAAAGGTGAAAAGAACCGTGAATAACGGAGTGAAATAGATCCTGAAACCATACGCTTACAAGCGGTCGGAGCCCTTTCGTGGGGTGACGGCGTGCCTTTTGCATAATGAGCCTACGAGTTACCGTTGCTGGCAAGGATAAGCACTTCAGGTGTGGATCCGTAGCGAAAGCGAGTCTGAATAGGGCGCTTTAGTCAGTAATGGTAGACGCGAAACCGTGTGATCTACCCATGGGCAGGATGAAGCTGTGGTAACACATAGTGGAGGTCCGAACCGGTTGACGTTGAAAAGTCTTCGGATGACCTGTGGGTAGGGGTGAAAGGCCAATCAAACTCGGAAATAGCTCGTACTCCCCGAAATGCATTTAGGTGCAGCGCTGGGTATAAGTTATATAGAGGTAGAGCTACTGATTGGATGCGGGGGCTTCACCGCCTACCAATTCCTGACAAACTCCGAATGCTATATAATGTTTACCAGCAGTGAGGGCATGGGTGCTAAGGTCCATGTCCGAGAGGGAAAGAACCCAGACCATCAGCTAAGGTCCCCAAATGTATGCTAAGTTGAAAAAACGAGGTTTGTCTGCCCAGACAGCTAGGATGTTGGCTTGGAAGCAGCCATTCATTTAAAGAGTGCGTAACAGCTCACTAGTCGAGCGGACGAGCATGGATAATAATCGGGCATAAGCATACTACCGAAGCTATGGATTTGTAGTAATACAAGTGGTAGGGGAGCATTCTAAACTGGGTCGAAGGTGTGATGTGAGTCATGCTGGACTGTTTAGAAAAGAAAATGTAGGCATAAGTAACGATAATGCGGGCGAGAAACCCGCACACCGAAAAACTAAGGTTTCCGCAGCTATGCTAATCAGCTGCGGGTTAGTCGGGTCCTAAGGCGAACCCGAAAGGGACAGTCGATGGCCAACGGGTTAATATTCCCGTACTACTTATAATTGTGATGGAGAGACGCAGTGGTGAAAGTACCGCGAACTGACGGAATAGTTCGTTAAAGCACTTAGCTATAGGCCCGGTAGGCAAATCCGCTGGGACTGGTGAAATGCGATAGTACTCAGAGTCTTCGGACAACGAGATAGTGTACCTAAAGGCTGCCAAGAAAATCTTCTAAACTTAGATTATAAGTACCCGTACCGTAAACCGACACAGGTAGTTGAGGAGAGAATCCTAAGGTGCTCGAGAGATTCATGGCTAAGGAATTAGGCAAAATAGACCTGTAACTTCGGGAGAAAGGTCGCCAGCAGCAATGCTGGCCGCAGTGAAAAGATCCAGGCGACTGTTTATCAAAAACACAGGGCTCTGCAAAATCGTAAGATGAAGTATAGGGCCTGACACCTGCCCGGTGCTTGAAGGTTAAGTGGAGATGTTATCTTCGGAGAAGCATTGAAATGAAGCCCAAGTAAACGGCGGCCGTAACTATAACGGTCCTAAGGTAGCGAAATTCCTTGTCGGGTAAGTTCCGACCTGCACGAATGGTGTAACGATCTGGATACTGTCTCAGCCATGAGCTCGGTGAAATTGTAGTAGCGGTGAAGATGCCGCTTACCCGCAGTGGGACGAAAAGACCCTGTGCACCTTTACTATAGCTTAATATTGACCTTGGACACGTGATGTGTAGGATAGGTGGGAGACTATGAAGTGGCGTCGCTAGGCGTTGTGGAGTCATTGTTGAAATACCACCCTTTGCTTGTCTGAGGCCTAACCCCGTAATGCGGGGGACATTGTTTGGTGGGTAGTTTGACTGGGGTGGTCGCCTCCAAAAGAGTAACGGAGGCTTCTAAAGGTTCCCTCAGCACGCTTGGTAACCGTGCGTAGAGTGCAATGGCATAAGGGAGCTTGACTGAGAGACATACAGGTCGATCAGGTACGAAAGTAGAGCATAGTGATCCGGTGGTTCCGCATGGAAGGGCCATCGCTCAAAGGATAAAAGGTACGCCGGGGATAACAGGCTGATCTCCCCCAAGAGCTCATATCGACGGGGGGGTTTGGCACCTCGATGTCGGCTCGTCACATCCTGGGGCTGGAGAAGGTCCCAAGGGTTGGGCTGTTCGCCCATTAAAGTGGCACGCGAGCTGGGTTCAGAACGTCGTGAGACAGTTCGGTCTCTATCTACTGTGGGCGTTAGAAATTTGAGTGGATCTGATTCTAGTACGAGAGGACCGAATTGGACTGACCGCTGGTGTATCTGTTGTTCCGCCAGGAGCACTGCAGAGTAGCTACGTCGGGAAGGGATAAGCGCTGAAAGCATATAAGCGCGAAACCCACCACAAGATGAGATTTCTTTTAAGGGTCGTGGAAGATGACCACGTTGATAGGCTATAGATGTAAAGGCAGTAATGTCATAGTCGAGTAGTACTAATAACCCGTTAGCTTATGTATAAATTCCTCCGCTTCGGCGGAGGAAGAAACTTTCTTTAAATTAATTTATCTCAGTATGTTAAGATATTATTGCAATTACGAATTTAAAATTATGAATTACGAATTGTAAAAATTGCTCAAAGCAATTTAACCTCTTAAGGTGGTTATTGCGTCGGGGCTCACCTCTTCCCATTCCGAACAGAGAAGTTAAGCCCGACTGCGCAGATGGTACTGCAGTTATGTGGGAGAGTATGTCGCCGCCTTTCTTTTGAAAAGCCCTATCAGTAATGATAGGGCTTTTTTGTTACCAAT
>NZ_JAUBPT010000280.1:0-5239 GCF_036700905.1 Microcoleus sp. S13_C3
AACAAAATGGTACACCGCATATTTGTCTATAAGTGTATCATTTTGTCTATTTATTCGCTACCTAGGGACTAGCTCTCTTCTCTTCCTCTGCGGTCTCTGCGGTCTCTGCGGTTAAATCATTCCGAAACAACCGTAAACGAGATCAGCCCAAAAACTTAACATATAAAATCAGGGGCAATTCCAGAATTGCCCCTGCTTTTATTAAAATCAAACTTATCTAAATCCGACAGCCGCCTGCCAAACAAAAGCCAGCAGCAAGAAAAATACGGGAATGACCGGCAAAACATTAACCAAAGGCTCAAAAATCGAATAAGCTTCGGGCAGTTTTGCTAAGAGTAATGCAGCTTCCATGAATCAACCTACCTATCCAACACAATTTTCTTGACACTCCTCAGCCTAAAGGCGTGAGGATTTTTAAGACTTTTGAGTCTTAATATCCCTATTGCTAGGGTTCCCAGGCTGACCACGTATGCACGTTACGTGCGTAGTCATGTCTCCTCAAGAATGTTTTGGGCGTAGACTTTCCCCCAGTCCGGGGGTAGGTTTTTAAATCTTGTCTGATCTCGATAGCATACCACACAAAGCGCGTGGATATGTTTACCCAAATACCTAGGATTTCTGACTTCGCACGGTGTGGAAAAAGCCGTCCTACAACGACTGGGTTTTCAACCCAATTTTCGGATAATTGTCGCATATCTTCACCCAAGGCAATCACGATCGATCGACTCTCGGTGCAAGCCAGTAGGCAAACTCTTCAGTAAATCGATCGGCAAAAATCGCCTCCCGCATCCTCCCAGTAAAGCGAATCAACTCCGTCACATTGTGAATAGCCAGCAAAGTATACCCCAGCACTTCGTTAGCCCGCGCCAAATGGGCCAAATAAGCCCGACTGAATTTTTGGCAGGTATAACAAGGACAAGACTCATCCAGCGGAGCAAAATCCTCCCGGAACCGAGCATTTTTCAAACTCCAGCGTTCCCCACCAACAAAAGCCGTCCCGTGGCGGGCCAGCCGAGTCGGAATCACGCAGTCAAACATATCTACCCCACTCGCCACCGCCAACGCCATTTCCCGATAAGTCCCAATCCCCATCAAATAACGCGGTTTATTTGCCGGCAACAGAGGCGCAGTCACCTTCACAATCTCTGCGATCAAATCCCCCGATTCCCCCACACTAACCCCGCCGATGGCATAGCCTGGTAAATCCAAATCTACCAACTGGTTCGCCGCGCGCGATCGCAAATCGGGGAAAACGCCCCCCTGGACGATGCCAAACAAAGCTTGATCCGGGCGCGAGTGAGCTTGAATGCAGCGTTGCAGCCAGCGGTAAGTGCGATTTGTGGCAGCCTCCACCTCGTCCCGTGTAGCGGGGTAAGGGGGACACTCGTCAAAGGCCATAATCACATCAGCGCCCAACTGATTCTGAATTTCGATCGATCGTTCCGGTGTCAAATTAATCATGCGGCCATCGCGGGGAGAGCGAAAAGTCACCCCATTCTCAGAAATAGTCCGCATTTGGCTCAAGCTAAACACCTGAAAGCCCCCCGAATCCGTCAGCATCGGGCCTGGCCAAGCCATAAATTTATGCAATCCGCCCGCGCCTGCGACAATTGCTTCCCCCGGCTGCAAGTGCAAGTGATAAGTATTTGCCAAAACCATTTGAGAACCCGCCGCCTCAAGATGTGCCGGTGTCAAAGTTTTGACATTAGCTAGCGTCCCCACTGGCATAAATTTAGGCGTTTCCACCACACCGTGGGGAGTCGCAAAAACCCCTGCACGCGCTTGGGTATGGCTGCAATTAGCCTGACATTTAAAAGAAAATTTCGCCTTGTCCTCAGTCATTAGTCCTCGATGCTCGTTAACCGCTACTCGGCCGTCCGTGTTATTTGAGATGTTGCACCCTTCTCAATTACTTGTTTAGGAACAGGCTTTTCGGCCTGTTCCACAAGAAAATTCACTCTTTGTGGAACAGGCCGAAAAGCCTGTTAAGCGAGAATGGTGCAAGATGTGAGTGTTATTTAATCTATTGTTGTTGACATCGCGACAAAAAACTCATGACCGAGAATTTCTAGATGGTACCCGCCACGTGATTTATCCGTGGAATCAATCCAAAACCGACAATCGAAAATCCTCAAGCCCCCGAATTTATCTCGCGCAAGTCAATCCAAAATCGACAATCGAAAATCTAAAATCGAATGACCCCGCCCACAAACGGAGACAAGTTTCCGACAATCGTCGTGGAGGGCAAAAAATTTTAGACCTTAGTTCTAACTCCCAGATTCACGGCGCTGCGAGTAAATCTAAAATCTAAAATCTAAAATCTAAAATCGAGTGACTGACCATTAAAAGGGGGAATCATCTTCGTCCAATTGCAGATCCCAGTTGCCTGAGAGTACCTGATCGACAACCGCATCCAAAGCCGCAGCATTTAAATTCCGGGCGAATTGCTCTTGCAAAGGATTGGAGAGGGGAATTAACCGCAACTGCCGTCCGTCTTGAACCAAGTCAAAATAAGCACCATCGACCGGGGACTGTTTCAGTTCCAGGTAATCAAAACTATACACGTTCAGATAAAGCGCATGGTTGGCAATCAGGGTAGAACGGTGGGGGTTGGCGAAGACTTCGAGTACATAACCTTCCCCTTCGCTATAAATCTGGCCATCTTGTATGTGAAGGTAGCGGACACGTCCTAAATCAAACAGCAATCTTTTGATATCGCGTTTGTTGACGACAATCCCTGTATCGATGATGCAAGGAGCAACTACCCTGTTATTCAATTGATCGTGACTCATGGAGTAAAAGCCTCTGTTGTAGTGTATGTTCCCGTCTTGAAAATCAGGGAGTTAGCTAGAATTTTTGGGAAGGGAAACGCGGATCGGGAGTTTAGTCATTTTAGATAGGGAGCTTGGGGATCGCTGCCGGCAGAGGTTTTCCGGGGAAAAGAGCGGGCGACAGGAGGAATGCTCGATCCAAAAAACTAGGGTGTTACAGTCCAATTCTGGCACACGCTAATCGATTGACAACTGCATACCAGATGAAAAATTTTCTATCTTATGGTGCATGATAAATGGGTTCGCTCTACGATCGACTTTTTCCGGAATCAAGGCGCTGCCATCGCAGGCGCAGTCGCTTTTTATACTTGTTTGCCGGTACCGGTGTCTTGGACTTTGGAGTTTCGGGGCATTGCCCGCTTGGCACCGGCGATCGGGCTTTTGATTGGGGGGATGCTGGGGCTGGGGGATGTTGGGTTGCAGTTGTTGGGAATGCCTGCTCTGACTCGATCGGCCTTGGTGGTAGTCTTGGGCATCGCCGTGACTGGCGGGCTGCACCTAGACGGCGCAATGGACGCGGCCGACGGGCTGGCTGTACCAGACCCCGTGCGTCGGCTGGAAGTGATGCGGGACAGCGTTACAGGAGCCTTTGGGGCGATGGCTGCGATCGCGATCGTGCTGCTGAAAACTGCCGCTCTCTCGGACTTGAATAACTATCGGTGGCTGGCTTTGATGGGTGTCGCGGGTTGGGGGAGGTGGGCCCAACTGGTGGCGATCGCCCGCTATCCCTATCTCCGGGCCGAGGGTAAGGGAGCATTTCACAAAGAATCGATTTATTCTCCTTTTGATTTTATACCGGGAGTGCTGTTGCTGCTGAGTTTGAGCGTGGTGCAAGTTGTCTTGGAGGGCGATCGGTGGCTGTTGGCGGTGGGGATGGCTTTGGGGGGAAGTGCGATCGGAATTTTTGCCGGAGCCTGGTTTAACCACCGTTTGGGCGGCCACACGGGCGATACTTACGGTGCCGTAGTCGAGTGGACGGAGGCTTTGTTGCTGTGTCTTTTGGCGGCTTTGGAAGGTTGATTAACGGTTAAATTGTTTCTGAGTTAACGGCACCATTCTGCATCATCCAAACGAAAAAGCTGAGGATTTGCTCGACAGGGGGCAGAGGATAGACGGATAAGTCGATCGTCACAGTTTGGTTTTCGAGTTTGATAAATTGCCATTGAATGCCATTACTCACGCTCCCATAAATGATGGGGATGTTTTTTTCTTTGGCTTGATTGAAGCGTTGAGCGGCAACCATTTCGGCAATACACTGACCCAATCCGCTTTTGAGGTCGGTCTTTTTAGCTTCGACAATTACAACGGCGGGGGCTTCAATTTCTAGGACTTCGGACGATCGCGCCAGCAGAAAATCAAACACTCCATTCAGCCCCACAGCTTCGTCGATGGTGAATTCTTCGCCGGAGAAAAGGCTAATTTGGCGATCGAGAATCCGCCTCACTTCCAGCAGTACGGGATAGATGATTCCTTCCGATCGCGCTTTTTCACTTCCCGATGTAGCGACGATGGGGAGGCTATCTTTGAGGGTGCCGCTGAGGATGTCTGAGGGTGCGATCGGGTTTAGCGGAGGTATAAAGCGAGATCCCTCTTGGACTGTGAGACCGAAAGCTTGTTTCGCTTTGGCGATCGTAGTAAATTGACTGTATGGCATAATTTTTTTAGTTCACCATTATAGGTTTTGTTTGGGTTTAAATTACAGTGTAAATTAGGTTAAACTGTAAAATAGTTACTCTGTTATTGATTGTTGAAACTATTACTTGAGTGCCGAACTATCCGGCTGCCGAAGACTAGAAGATGCGGAAATCCGAACTCGCATCAGATATGTTTTATCCTGCTGACTGCCAAGTGCGGCGTTAAATTATATAAAGCTAACCTCAATTTTTTTGAAAGCTATGGGATACTTGATTGCTGCGATCGTAATCGGAATGTTGATTTGGGCTGCGATCGAGATTGTCCAAACAATCCGCAATTGGGAAACGAATCCCGAAGAGACCACCAGCAAAATTCAAGCTGAAATGGTCCAAGAAACATATCGCGGTCAATTTGGTGCCGATGCGGTGGAGGGAGGGAGTCAGGCTGTCGGAAACGCACTCCATGCCGGCCACTGCGCCGCCGAAGCTGCAGCTTGCGAATCTGCTCCAAGTGCGATCGCTCATGCTGTAGAAAGCTTATCGCACCTGCTGCACCATTAATATCGTGTCTGCTAGCGTAAATTGTGCAAGTGTTTTTGATGCTGTAGGGGCGGGTTTTACCAATAATCTTTGACGCACGCAAACAATCTCATAAACCCGCCCCCCCCACAACTAATAACCTATATCAACCTTGACTTTTATCTAAGGAATGAGAATTAAATAACTTCCACTCTTGAAAGTGGGATGGGCGTCCCGCCCGTCCTTTTTGGACGG
>NZ_JAUBPT010000281.1:0-2493 GCF_036700905.1 Microcoleus sp. S13_C3
GACGAGGAGTGGGAAGCCTACAAAGCCAAAGGATTGCATTCGAGTTTTAACAATATGCACCCGGCTATAGGCAAAATAAACTGGGTGTATTTTCGCGAGGGAATTGATGACTTCGAGAAGTCTTTAGCCGGGTTGACGGAGTTACTAAACCGTCACGCCGATTATGTAGAAAAGCATACGCAATTTTTAACCAAAGCCTTAGAGTGGGAACGGCAGCAAAAACAACATCGATGGTTGTTAGTGGGCGATGAGAAAAAGCAAGCAGAATCTTGGTTGAAAATCCGGTTTAAAGATGAACAACCGCCTTGTTTTCCCGCCGATTTGCATTGCGAATATATTACCGAAAGTATCAAGAATGCCAACAACTTAATGACTCAGGTGTTTGTGTCCTATGCCGAGCCAGATAAGGCGACAATGGAGAAAATTCGCAACAGTCTGAGGCGAGAAAGTTTGACGGTTTGGACGAATACCACCGATATTCAAACCGGGGAAGCCTTTGAGGCGGCGATTCAGCGGGGAATCGAACAGGCAGATAATGTGGTGTATCTGCTCTCTCCAGACTCGATGGATTCGCATTTTGCTCGGAAAGAATTAGAGATTGCCTTATCGCTTAACAAGCGAATTATTCCCATTTTAGTGCGAGAAACCTCAGCGGAACAGATTCCAAATGCGCTGCGAAATTTGCAATATATCGACCTCACCGACAACGTACAAGAAGACGATTACTTGCTCGATGAAAGTCAATTGCTGAAGATTTTGCATCAAGATGAGGCTTACTATAACGAGCATAAGGTTTTGTTGACCAAAGCACTGAAGTGGGAGCGACAGCACAAGAATCCCAGTATTCTGCTGCGAGGCTATAACTTGCGAAGTGCTGAGGCGTGGTTGAAGGTGGCGCAGAAAAAACGATCGCAGCATCCACCTACGCCGTTGCAGGAAGAATTTATTGCTGAAAGTTTGCGGCAACCGCCTGCGGAGGCGCTCGATGTGTTTATTTCCTATTCTCGCGCGGATTCGGATTTAGCTAGAAAGTTGAACGAGGAACTGCAACTTCAGGGAAAAACGACTTGGTTTGACCAGGAAAGTATTGCATCGGGGGCAGATTTTGCCCAGGAGATTCACCAGGGAATTCAAGTCTGCGATAACTTTCTATTTATTCTCTCACCCCGATCGATCGCGTCTCCCTATTGTGCGGCGGAGGTCGAGTATGCCGCTGGGTTGAACAAACGCTTTGTCACGGTGCTGCATCAGCCGATCGATTCAGCCGAACTGCATCCGGATTTAGCCAAAGTCCAGTGGATAGATTTCAATCAAAACGATCGGGATTTTAATGCCAATTTCAACCAATTGGTGAGAACGCTCGATACCGACAGAGAACACTTACGCAATCATACAAAATGGTCTCAGCGATCGCTCGAATGGGAACAAAAAAAGAAGACAAAAGATTTATTGTTGCGGGGAAGTGAATTGGCAGTTGCCGAAGTTTGGTTGAAGGAGACTCAAGCGCAAAAGAAACAGCCTGCCGTCACGGAGTTACAAAAGGCATATATTGCCAAAAGTGGGGGGCATAAGCGCCAAAATCGGCTGTTGTTAGCCGGGGCAGTTGTAAGTGTGATGGGGGTAGTGACGGCTCTTGGGTTGAACGCTCAACGGCAAGCCACCATTGCGACGCTGCGGGAAAATGCCGCCCGCGCTCAGTTATTGCTCCCGATCGAGCCAGTAGAAGCACTCATTCTGGCGATTCAAGCCACAGGCCAAAGCAAATCGTCATTATTTACATCACAGACCGTTCTGCCCCAAGTGCAGTCTAGTTTACGAGATGCCAGCGGGGATGCCAGAGAACGAAATCTCTTACAAGGGCATGAGGGTAGCGTCTTGTCAGTGGCATTGAGCCTGGATGGCAAGACGATCGTCAGTGGTAGTCAAGACGGGACGGTTCGCCTGTGGGATACCTCTGGCAAAGCCATCGGTCAACCCTTCAAAGGGCATGAGGGTAGCGTCTTGTCAGTGGCATTGAGCCTGGATGGCAAGACGATCGTCACTGGCGGTGGGGACGGGACGGTTCGGCTGTGGGATACCTCTGGCAAAGCCATCGGTCAACCCTTTAAAGGGCATAAGGGTGAGGTCAACTCAGTGGCATTTAGTCCAGACGGCAAGACGATCGTCAGTGGCAGTTCGGACAAGACGGTTCGCTTGTGGGATACCTCTGGCAAAGCCATCGGTCAGCCCTTCAAAGGGCATGAGAATACAGTCAAATCAGTAGCATTTAGTCCGAACGGCAAGACGATCATCAGTGGCAGTTGGGACAAGACGGTTCGCTTGTGGGATACCTCTGGCAAAGCGATCGGTCAACCCTTCAAAGGGCATGAGGGTGAGGTCTTGTCAGTGGCATTTAGTCCGGACGGCAAGACGATCGTCAGTGGCAGTTGGGACAAGACGGTTCGCTTGTGGGATACCTCTGGCAAAGCGATCGGTCAACCCTTCAAAGGGCAT
>NZ_JAUBPT010000281.1:2593-5230 GCF_036700905.1 Microcoleus sp. S13_C3
GAGGGTGGTGTCAGCTCAGTGGCATTTAGTCCGAACGGCAAGACGATCGTCAGTGGCAGTTGGTGGGACAAGACGGTTCGGCTGTGGGATACCTCTGGCAAAGCGATCGGTCAATCCTTCAAAGGGCATGAGAATGCAGTCAACTCAGTGGCATTTAGTCCGGACGGCAAGACGATCGTCAGTGGCAGTTGGGACAAGACAGTTCGGCTGTGGGATACCTCTGGCAAAGCCATCGGTCAACCCTTCAAAGGGCATGAGGATTGGGTCAACTCAGTGGCATTTAGTCCGGACGGCAAGACGATCGTCAGTGCTAGCAATGACAAGACGGTTCGGCTGTGGGATACCTCTGGCAAAGCGATCGGTCAACCCTTCAAAAGGCATGAGGGTGAGGTCTGGTCAGTGGCATTTAGTCCGGATGGCAAGACGATCATCAGTGGTAGTCTAGATGGGACGGTTCTGCGGTGGGACAAGTCGGGTAAAGCCATCGGTCAACCCTTCAAAGGACATGAGGGTGCGATCTTGTCAGTAGCATTTAGTCCGGACGGCAAGACGATCGTCACTGGCAGTCTGGACAAGACCGTTCGCCTGTGGGACATCTCTGGCAAAGCGATCGGTCAACCCTTCAAAAGGCATGAGGGTGAGGTCTGGTCAGTGGCATTTAGTCCGGATGGCAAGACGATCATCAGTGGTAGTCAAGATCGGACGGTTCTGCGGTGGGACAAGTCGGGTAAAGCCATCGGTCAACCCTTCAAAGGGCATGAGGGTGGGGTCAACTCAGTGGCATTTAGTCCGGATGGCAAGACGATCGTCAGTGGCGGTATAGACAAGACGGTTCGCCTGTGGGATACCTCTGGCAAAGCCATCGGTCAACCCTTCAAAGGGCATGAGGAGGTGGTCTTGTCAGTGGCATTTAGTCCGGACGGCAAGACGATCGTCAGTGGTAGCAATGACAAGACGGTTCGCCTGTGGAATAAGCAAGGCTATGCCATCGGTCAACCCTTCAAAGGGCATGAGGGTGGGGTCAAATCAGTGGCATTTAGTCCGGACGGCAAGACGATCGTCAGTGGCAGTTGGGACAAGACCGTTCGCCTGTGGCGCGGTGGCAATTGGCAAGATTGGCTGGAGGTGGCGTGCAACGGGTTAATCGCGCATCCAATCTTAGTTGCGCCGGAAACGCTGCTGAAAGAAGATGCTGAAACGATCGAGGTGGCTAAAGATGCTGCTAAAACCTGTCAGCAATTAATCTGGAACGACACCCAAAATGCCCAATTTCTGGTGAATCGAGAGCGGATAATCACAAAAAACAACGGCAAGGCTGGATTGAAACAATAGACCTCATTTTCAAGACATAATATAGCAGTTGATAGTTGACAGGACTGGCTGTTTATGGTGATGGATTTGGCGATATATTCATGAGCTGAATTATGTCAATACCGATGTGGCGGTTGCTATAACTATTTCCCCGGAAGCGATTCTCTTATCCTGAGTTGTATTTTTTGTTCATGCAAGAATTTTTATCGATCGAATTTTCCAACGGTCTGACGGCAAAAGCCCTCTATCCTCAAGCCCATGCCGACCTCACCCTAACTTTGGAGCAACTGGGACTCTCTAGTCCGCGTCCAGTCATCGTGGTGGTTGGTGGTGCCAGTAAACTCAGTGAGGCCGATCGGGAACGGCTGCGATCGCTCTTTCTAACAGTCCTAGCTCCCCTTGCCGAGTCCTTAAATGCCTACGTCGTCGATGGCGGAACCGATGCGGGTATCATGCAAATGATGGGGGAGGCTCGTTACCAAATGGGTGGCACTTTTCTTCTGATTGGCGTTACCTCGGTCGGTTTGGCAACATTACCGAATCAGCCACCTCCGGCAGAAGATGCGTGTGCCTTAGAACCCTATCACACCCATTTTATTCTGGTTCCGGGTTCGCAATGGGGGGATGAGTCTCCCTGGATGGCGGCGATCGCCAGTGTCCTATCCGGTGGTTTGCCCTCTGTCACTGTTTTAATCAATGGGGGCGAAATTACCTGGAAAGATGCACAGGAGAGCGTGAAGGCAAAACACCCGATCGTGGCGATCGCAGGCAGTGGACGGACGGCGGATATTTTGGTGGCGGCGTTGAATGGAACGGTGACAGACGAACGGGCCTGTGCACTGGTGGATTCGGGCCTGCTACAAGCGGTGGATCTGGATAACCCCAAGGCGTTAGACCGCCTTCTCAAGCAAATTGTAGCAACTGGTAGTGGTGCGTCAAGCTTAAACCTGTAGGGTGTGTTGAAGCACTCAGGCAATTAATTAGAGGATTAGAGACGCGAAAGCCGTCCTAAAAAGACGGCGCTTGTCTCCCCTTTTTTCGGTCATTGAGGGTGCGGGACAAGAGGAAGGGGCGATCGTAGTTTATCTAGATAATGCCCGCGCTCCTCCAAATATTGCCCAGTTTTTGGAGCCTTTTTTTTGATATTTTCGGTTGATTTCCAGATAATTTTTTGAGTAATTAGCATATATGGATCTGTAGCATTTATTCGATTTTGAGCAACACCAGAGCCTTCGATCAGCGGAAAAAGAGGGAGCATCTCACTTATGCAGCCCTCCGCTAGAAATTGGAGCCAGGAGTCAGGAGTCAGGAGTCAGGAGGAAAGAA
>NZ_JAUBPT010000282.1:0-5202 GCF_036700905.1 Microcoleus sp. S13_C3
TTGGCAAAAGTGCGATCGCCCTCAAACTCATCGAACAAACTCAAACCGAATTTGATTATATTATTTGGTTAAGCCTCACCAACACCCCCACACTTTCAACCCTCCAAACCGAACTCAAGCAATTTTTTGGGCGATCGCAACAACCCCCATTACCCACAATCATCGATTATTTCCGATCTTCTCGCTGTCTAGTAATTCTTGATGACGTACAGAATATTTTTAGTAGCAGTCAATTAGCAGGTCAATATTTAGCAGGCTATGAAGATTATGGCAAATTTTTTAAACAAATTGCCACATCCTCTCATCAGAGTTGTTTAATCCTCCTCAGTTGGGAAAAACCCAAAGAAATCGCGAATTTAGAAGCCGAAAACCTCTCCACCCAAAGCTTACACCTCAAAGGGTTAGGAGAACAAGCCGCCGAAATTTTCAAACAAAAAGGATTAGTCGATGAGGAAAAATGGTCAGACTTGATAGCCCTTTATCAAGGTCATCCTTCCTGGCTAAATATCATTGCTGCAACTATTTTGGAGTTGTTTGATGGTAGCGTTTCCCTGTTTTTATCCGAGGTAAATGATTTATTCTTAGGTGACTTAGAACCTATCTTAGAATCTCACCTAGAGCGTTTATCAGACGCAGAAAAAAAGGCGTTATACTGGTTAGCAACTCAAAATGAAACTGTAGATATTTCCCGAAAAGCTACTGAGAGTGAATTATCCCAACCAGAATTTTGGCAAGCCATACAATCTTTAGCGCGACGCAGCTTAGTGGAAAAAGTGTTAGTAGGAGGGCGATCGCTCTTTTTCCTCAATCCCGTATTCAAAGCATACATTCAGTGCAGGTGAAATATTATATAATATATGAGAGATTACATTTCTTACATTTAACGAATAGAAAGCGAATCTTATGAAAACATTTACCGCTATAATCGAAAAAGATTCTGATACCAAGCTTTACGTTGGTTATATTCCTGGATTTCCTGGGGCGCATTCCCAGGGAGAAACCTTGGATGAGTTACACGAGAATCTGCGTGAGGTAATTGAGATGCTCCTAGAAGATGATACTCTCGTCCTTCAGACTGAGTTTATAGGTACACAACAGATTGTGATCCGATAAACATCAGCAATATCCCAGTTCTGAAACCACAGGAAATAGTCCGCATACTAGAGAACCTTGACTTTGTAGAGGTGCGTCAAAAAGGCTCACATAAGCAGTTCCGTCACCAAGATGGGCGAGGAACTACTGTTCCTTTTCATAAAGGGCGTGATATATCACCTCGATTGCTTCAGCGGATTGCAATTGATATTGGCTTGACAGTTGAGGAAATGTTGGAGTCCCGGTGAGTTTACGTGAACTACGTGACTACTTTTTGCCCCAATTGCTGCTGCCAAACTACCGAAATCCGGGAACCGAAACTGCTGGGAAACAAACTCCCGCCAAGGCAAAATGTGAGGGGAAAGCAGGATTTTTTTAATCGCTCTTCTCAACTTCTACAACGATCGCATAAAAGCATTCACCGCATCATATTGGTCTGCCATACGCGAATAGAACTCGATCGATCGCAAATCCAACTCCGGCAACAGTTCACTCTTACTCACCAACTCATATCCCGTTGGGCGCAAACAATAAACCGAAATTACACCATCCTCCCAAAACCAAACCTCCTGCACACCAACCCGACGATAGATTTCCAGCGTATCAATTCCACCACTCGTCACTGTCACCTCGATCGCCAAATCTGGAACTGACTTGCGCGTACCCAAACAGTAAGACTCATCTGGTTCCTTCCGCGCGCCTAATTTCTTCATCCCGATAGTTGTACTACCACGCCCATAGAAACGGATGTTTTTCATCCGCATATAAATCTCTAAAAGCTGGCCTAAAGTGTTTTTAGGTTCTTCGTGGGCCTCAGATAAAGGAGCCATAATTTCTAAACACCCATCCAAATAAGTTAAACGCGCCCCAGTGTCCGCCAAATCAGCATCCAATTTTTCCAGAGTCTCCCATGTCACGTTTGACAGGAAAGCCGCACCTTTACCCAATCCTGCTTTAGAAATTGCGACAACCATCTGACTTACCTTTCACAATCATTTTTCCATAATATACGACTTCAAAAATTTGGAGTCTATCGCCATACTAAATCCGGCTGTAATATTCTATTCTTTAGTCCGCGAAGGCGGACTTCGTTTGTGTAGTAGCGGTTTCAAACGCCGAGTCTGATTGTTCCCCAAAATATATTTCCCCAAACAAAAAGCGCCCCTATTTCTAGGAGCGCTTTTTGTCAATCTCAAGTTAAGAATTAACCGTTGATAGAAGGAGCAACCATTGCTACGGGAGTTGTAACACCCGCTGCCAAGTCAAGCGGGAAGTTGTGAGCATTGCGCTCGTGCATTACTTCCATACCCAAGTTAGCGCGGTTGATGACATCAGCCCAAGTATTGATGACACGACCTTGAGAGTCGATAATCGATTGGTTGAAGTTGAAACCGTTCAAGTTGAAAGCCATTGTCGATATACCCAAAGCGGTAAACCAGATACCGACAACTGGCCATGCACCTAACAAGAAGTGCAAAGAACGGCTGTTGTTGAAAGAAGCGTATTGGAAAATCAAACGACCGAAGTAGCCGTGGGCTGCAACGATGTTGTAGGTTTCTTCTTCTTGACCGAATTTGTAACCGTAGTTTTGCGATTCGGTTTCGGTTGTTTCACGAACCAAGGAAGATGTTACCAAAGAACCGTGCATGGCGGAGAACAAGCTACCACCGAAGACACCAGCAACTCCCAACATGTGGAAGGGGTGCATCAGGATGTTGTGCTCGGCTTGGAACACGATCATGAAGTTGAATGTGCCGGAGATACCCAAAGGCATACCGTCAGAGAACGAACCTTGTCCAATTGGGTAGATCAAGAATACTGCGGTGGCTGCTGCAACTGGTGCAGAGTAAGCTACGCAGATCCAAGGACGCATACCTAAGCGGTAAGACAATTCCCATTCACGACCCATGTAGCAAAATACACCGATCAGGAAGTGGAAAATTACCAATTGGTAAGGGCCGCCGTTGTACAACCACTCATCGAGGGAAGCTGCTTCCCAGATTGGGTAGAAGTGCAAGCCAATTGCGTTAGATGAAGGAACAACAGCACCTGTGATGATGTTGTTACCGTACATTAAGGAACCTGCTACTGGTTCACGGATGCCGTCGATGTCCACTGGAGGAGCAGCGATGAAGGCGATGATGTAGCAGATGGTGGCGCTGAGCAAGGTGGGAATCATCAAGACTCCGAACCAACCGATGTAAATCCGGTTGTCGGTGCTTGTGACCCATTCACAAAAGCGTTCCCAGACGTTGGCGCTTTCGCGCTGCTGTAAGGTTGTTGTCATGGTTTTATGATTGCTGTATTTGGTTGTCAATGTTCGGATGATGTTTATATTATTAACGGTATCGTTAAGGTTTGTAAAGGGGTTGAGCGACAGTTAAACTGATGACTGTGATTAGGAAAGCTGATGTAAGGAGAGACAGGGGCGAAAAAAGTCGATTGCTAGACCGATCGAGATGACAGCTTAATTAGGCCCGCACCAACTCCAACCGATATCGGTAGAGAGCCACAGGATGCCCCCCAGCAGCAAAATAATCCGGGTCTTGCGGCGACAAATAAATCGCTGTCACCTGATCTGCCTCAATTCTTTTACCCGCAGAATCGCCCTTTTTCCCGCCGCCTGCAACCACTCGATAAGCCGTTGTTGTTTCCACCTCGTTTAAATAAATATCAGACTCTCCCCGAAAAATCTGCTGAGAAATCTCTGTAGACACAAACTCGCGAGGATTCGGCGTCTCAGTTCCCCGACTTGTAACAATGGAAATTAATTGGCGTTCCCCTTTCAAAACAGTAATTTGGCGGTTGGGATTGGTCGGATCGACTTTCACCGAAACTACGCCTCGCTCGCCTAAATAAGCCTTGGCAATATTCAAACCGTTAAAAGTGCGATCGGCTACAATCTTTTGAGCATTTTTTAATGTAGAATTAGAACTTAACCCATTTTGTTTTTCAGGTTGAAATCGCACTTTAAATAATATCGGCTGCTGCAAATACTGGCGGTTGCTTTCAAACCCTGGCGTGACAATATTTGGCGCTAAAGGAGCGGCTAAATCCACCAAAGTGCTAGCAACATTCCAATTCCCCGCCATCCAGTCGGGATATACCAAATCTCCCTTAGCTACAGCGATAGGAGGCTTGCTTTCCCAATTGGGAAAACTTGATATGCGATCGCCCAAAACCCCTGCCCTCGCAACGCCACCCCACAGCAACACCAGCAAAACCAGACAAAAACCCCAAATTCCCTTCATACCCAATTACATTCAAACAACTAATTTTCTGTCTCTCTTTCTCTTCTCTGCGTTCTCTGCGCCCTCTGCGGTTCATAAATTCAAAAATTAGACAACAAATCAGTTAAACATCATATTTTATATAATTTTCATAAACAGGCAAGATGCCTGTTTCACAAAATTAGATGTTCTGCTTGTGGGGAGTAGGGGTTGGGCATCCTACCCGCCCCCAATATGCAATTCAAAGATGGAAAAGCCGATTTTTTAAAGTGCCTCAACAGGTGCAGGTTCCCAAACTTCCCCGTATTTCTCCTTCAATTCGTGCCAATTTTCCACCTGTCCTGGTTCGTATTCCCCTGGCTTTCCCCACTGCAAAAACGCACTCAAAGCAGCCTCATTTTGTTCGTCTAGAAAACGGATTGCATAAGTAGTGAAATTGCCTCTTTTCGCCTCACCCGTTTCAAACTTCACCTGTTTTATTTTGTCCATATTTAGGTGAAACTCAAATATTTCGGCGTGCATATTGGCATACTTTCCCTTCGGCAACTCCGCATAAAACAGCTTGTGAATGGAACCGCGCACTTCCAGCACAGCCGCGCTGCTAGTCACGATTAAACGCAGGGTTCCCAATTGTTCGCAAGCTTCCAAGAATTCTTTCAGATTAGGCATAATTTAATTGGGGAATTGGGTATTGGGAATTGGGAATTGGGAATGGGGCATTGGGCATGGGGCATTGGGCATTGGGCATTGGGCATTGGGCATTGATTATTCGTAATTAAAAACAACAATAAGTAACAACCAACAACTAATGACTAATGACTAATGACTAATGACTAATGACTAATGACTAATGACTAATGACTAATGACTAATGACTAAT
>NZ_JAUBPT010000283.1:0-4937 GCF_036700905.1 Microcoleus sp. S13_C3
CTATGCCCTATGCCCTATGCCCTATGCCCTATGCCCTATGCCCTATGCCCTATGCCCGCGAGAGCACCTCATGTTACTGAGAAAGACTATACCAGATTTACCAACACAATTCGCCTAATAATTAAAACCCCCCTTTTTCAAGGGGGGTTAACAGCCGAAAATCAGCTTGATTCTCCTTACATCGAAGAACCCAAACCGGCATAAGCACCGTAGAAGAAAAGACTCACAATGGTGAGAACACCGAGGCCTGCAACAGTAGCTACCAGCCACAAAGGAATTCTGCCACTTTCACTAAACATAGCCATCACCTCACTAATTTACAGGTAAACAAATTCGATCAAACTATCGAAAGCGAACTGGGACGCCAGTTAATTAAAGAAATAACTGGAAAACAAAATACCCAAAACAAAAATCAGCAACAAACCCAAATACAAAGAAGTCCGGTTTAACTCAACAGGCTGCTCGTTGGGATTAGGAACGCGCTCAGGCATTGTAAACTCCTATCGTTGAATAAATTGCATTGCTGCGATCGCGCCCAAAAAGAAAATGGTTGGGACACCTAAAGTATGAACTGCCAACCAGCGCACCGTAAAAATCGGATACGAAATTGGCTCATTATTTGGGGTTCTACTCGTCATTTTTCCAAATCCTTGTTAAATTACTTGGCAATGAACTGATCTACTTGTTTCTTAGCTTCAAAGCGATCCGAGATAATCGGCACTTCTTCGCGCTGCGGTGTGAAATATTGGTTAGGGCGAGGAGTTCCGAAAGCATCGTAAGCCAAACCCGTTTGCACAAACAGCCATCCAGCAATAAACAAAGCCGGAATGGTGATGCTGTGAATTACCCAATAACGGATACTTGTAATAATGTCCCCAAACGGACGTTCTCCAGTTGTACCAGCCATTTAGAATCCTCCTTTCAACAACAAATTGACAGACAATCTCTCTTACTATTCTACTATCAAGCAGCTTGCGCTGAACCTTGATATTTAAGTAGAGTACCGCTCGCGCCGATCACAAATCCGCGATCGGGGCCCATAAAGACAATCCTGTAAAAATTAGCGGGAACATCTTCAACTTCGCGGTCTTTTAGCCAAGTTTTCCCGCCGTCCAAACTGCACAGCAAATTGCCGCCGCCGCCGGCTACCCAAACTTCATTATCAGTCCGGTAAGCCATGTCCAGCAAACCCCAACTCGCCTTGCGATCGGGAAAAAACGGTTTTCCCCAACCTTCAGGATTGGACGGATCGCTAAACTGAATTTGACCGCCGCGGGCGAGCATCCACAAACGCCCGTCCTTGGTAAAGCCCATATTTTGCAGGCGGCGAGAACTATTGCGGTTGTGAGGTTCCCAAGCTTCTTGTCCTGGTTTCCACACCGAGTAGAAATTGCCCTTCGAGGAAACCGCAACATACTGCCCGTTTTCAGAACGGTTGATATTGCGAACTACCCCAAAAGAATCCTGCACGACAGCTTTCCAATTTTTGCCGCCGTCGGAAGTCCGGTAAATCGCCCCGACATCGGTCGTCATCTCGGCGGAATTCGGGCCCAATGCTGCGATCGTACTCGGAGAACCTGGCAACTGACTGCTCAAAGCAATCCGCGTCCAAGACTGGCCCTCGTCGTTCGTGTGGAGCAAAACAGAAGGCTGGCCGACAATCCAGCCTTCGGAACCCGAAAAACTCACCGACGCAAAACGCGACCTAGGATCGTCGATATCCAGTGCTATGGACTTCCAGCTAGTACCGCCGTCGAGCGTTTCGAGCAGAGTCGCCTCAGAACCCACAACCCAGCCGTGCTGAGGATTGCCCGTAAAGGCAATATCCTGCAAATTAGCTTCCGTCGGCAAGGAAATCACTTGCCAGGGGTTGTAACTCACAGAACCGATGGTGCTGCAACTCGTACAGATGAGCGCAGCGGCCAATAACATTACAATTCGTTGCCAAAATCTCACAATCGTTTTACTGCAAACCATACATACTAAGTAACAACAAGAAACCAACGACCAAGCCGCCAAAAATCAGCAAACTTTTCTGACCTTCGGTCATGCCGTTGACACCGACACCGTAGCGCTGATTTGCCTTAAATCCCGATACCCCTTCCATCTGACCGAGATTTTGAAACACCGATTTGCGCGCCCCGCAAACGGGACAGACCCAAGTTTGGGGCAAATCTTCAAAAGCCGTGCCCGGGGCAATGTCAATTTTAGGATTTCCCTTTTTCGGCTCATAGACGTAGCCGCAGGCGCGGCACTCGTGCCGATCGAGGGTTTTGGTTTCAGTAGCTCGATCGCTCATAAAATCTCTAGGAGTGTGGAAACCGCGTACCTTGATGGTCACGTATGAAACAGGACGCTGAATAAATTCAGAGTCCCCGAAAGGGGTTGGATAAGTAGAGGAGTAGTGCTTATCCATTTCCCTGTATGCCGGGAAGCGCCTTGCTACTCCAGTAATGTTAGCTTCGCCAATGTTATCGGTCGGTACTTTCCCAGAGACACTTCCTTAACCCCTTACAGATGTTTAATCCCTAGGTTACAGAGCAAGGAACTAGCTACGGATTCCTTGGTGTGAACTTGAACTCTTGCCGATAACGTAGCCCCGAAAGGGGACTGAGGCTGATCAACTTGGGGCTTCAGTTTTTATGCCCGAAGCCCGCGACTTGCCGTCGGGGGTAGTTGACAGCTCAAAAAGAGTAGGTAAGCTAATCTTAAAATATACATTAAAAATTATTGCAGAAGATGGAGGATTAATCTCAACTAACTCGTAATTTTAGCTACCCACAATCTATATAATGTAAAGACAAGTTACAGAACCCTTTCACCTAGGCAGTAATTATTCACCGTGTTTGCACTCAGCGGCTACGAGTATTTCTTAGGCTTCCTGTTAATTTCCAGCCTAGTCCCTATCCTCGCCCTCACGGCGTCTAAGGTACTGCGGCCCAAAAGTCGTCCCTACGACCGCCGCACTACCTACGAATCTGGCGTCGAGCCAATCGGCGGAGCCTGGATTCAGTTCAACATCCGATATTATATGTTCGCCCTGGTCTTCGTCATCTTCGACGTAGAAACAGTCTTCCTCTATCCTTGGGCGGTTGCTTTCAACCAGCTAGGACTGTTGGCTTTCATCGAAGCCTTGTTTTTTATCACGATCCTCGTTATTGCTCTTGTCTATGCATGGCGCAAAGGAGCCTTGGAATGGTCTTAAGTTCTGACAAATCACAAAAACCTCTAATTGTCAACCCCGCTATTCGCCCTGAAGTCACATCCGAATTGTCAGAGAACGTCATCCTAACTACGGTTGATGACCTCTACAATTGGGCGAGACTTTCGAGCTTGTGGCCGCTGCTTTACGGTACCGCTTGCTGCTTCATCGAATTTGCAGCTTTGATCGGTTCGCGCTTTGACTTCGACAGATTCGGCTTAGTACCGCGATCGAGTCCCCGACAAGCCGACTTGATCATCACCGCCGGCACAATTACCATGAAGTACGCCCCCATCTTGGTGCGGCTGTACGAACAAATGCCCGAACCCAAATACGTCATCGCGATGGGCGCTTGCACCATCACCGGCGGAATGTTCAGCGTAGACTCCACCACAGCAGTCAGAGGCGTTGACAAACTGATTCCCGTAGATGTGTACATCCCCGGCTGTCCCCCCCGCCCAGAAGCGATTATTGACGCAATTATCAAACTGCGGAAAAAAATCGCCAACGATTCTATGCAAGAACGGGCTAATTTGCTGCCAACCCACCGCTACTACACCAGACCCCACAAGATGAAAGTAGTAGACGACATTTTGGATGGCAAATACTTGTCAGTTCCCGGCCGGATGGCGCCTCCGAAAGAATTGACCGAAGCAATGGGAATGCCAGTACCGCCGGCCCTGCTTGCAGGACAAAAACAGGAGGTAAACCGTGGCTGAGACAGAAACCTCAATTGTTGAAGCCGGGAAGGTTTCCCAGTGGTTGACTCAGAATGGCTTTGAACACGAAGCTTTAGCGGCCGATAATTTGGGCGTGGAGATATTAAAGGTCGATCGAGACTTCTTAATTCCGATGTCAACAGCACTGTATGCCTACGGGTTTAATTATATGCAGTGCCAGTGCGCCTACGACCAAGGCCCGGGACAAGATTTAGTCAGCGTCTACCACTTGGCTAAGCTGACAGACAATGCTTCCAAGCCTGAAGAAGTCCGCGTCAAAGTATTCATTCCCCGCGAAGATCCCAGAGTGCCATCAGTCTACTGGATTTGGAAAGCAGCCGACTTTCAAGAGCGGGAATCCTACGATATGTACGGCATAGTCTATGAAGGACATCCGAATCTGAAACGGATTTTGATGAACGAAGATTGGGTAGGCTGGCCGCTGCGGAAAGATTACATTTCCCCTGATTTCTACGAATTGCAAGACGCTTATTAATAGAGTTTTGCGAGGGCGGGTTTAGAGCATAAAATGGGACTTTTGCGGTCAAGTTTTATGCGAAATCCGCCCTCTGTTTTTTGGCTAATTTTGATTTTTTAACCGCAGATACCCGCCAACTCCCTATGACAACTCTGACCGTAGAAATTCTTTGTTCTGAGGCGGCAATATTTTCAGCCGCCGAGTCTCAACACCCAGAACCTCTGCTTTACGGCATCACAGACGGAAAGGCTGTTGGGACATATTTGGAGCAAAAGTTCAGACTCTATCTCAAGCAAAAATATGAATTTATAGATGGCAATTCAGCAAGCGGCATCGATTTCCCAGGAATATTGGTTGACGTGAAGGTAACAAGCATTAGGCAACCGCAGTCGTCATGTCCTTTTAAATCTGCAAGGCAAAAGATTTTTGGACTGGGATATTCACTGATTATCTTTGTTTACGAAAAGACAGACAACAGTACGATACGAACTGCAACCCTGAATATTTTGCATACAATTTACGTAAGTGCCGAAAGAAC
>NZ_JAUBPT010000284.1:0-4891 GCF_036700905.1 Microcoleus sp. S13_C3
GACTAATGACTAATGACTAATGACTAATGACTAATGACTAATGACTA
Source organism: Microcoleus sp. S13_C3 (assembly GCF_036700905.1). Lineage (NCBI taxonomy): Bacteria > Bacillati > Cyanobacteriota > Cyanophyceae > Oscillatoriales > Microcoleaceae > Microcoleus > Microcoleus sp. S13_C3. The sequence goes on from NZ_JAUBPT010000284.1 coordinate 48, forward strand.
ATGACTAATGACTAATGACTAATGACTATTGCAGCGGCAAAAATACCGTCATCACCTCGCCCTTTTGGGGCCGCTGGCGAATTACCAACTTCCCGCCAGCAGCCCGAAATAAATTCTTAGTCACGCTCAAATTTAAACTCAAACTTCCCGTCTCCGGCTGCACCATCAACAAAGGCCCGATCGATCGCAAAGGAGCATTCGCCGCTTCTGCAAAAGTCGATGCGACATTACCTTCAGGAAGGTGTTCCGATTCCAACTGCAACTTTAACTGATCGCCCGCTAATGTCACCTCCACCTGAATGCGACTCCCCGAAGGCAAAGTTCGAGTAAAATTCTCAATCAAATTAGTTAAAACCTGATCCAGCATCGTCGGATCGCTGACTACCGCAGGCAACTTTTTCGGCACAATAACTTCCAAAGTGTGGTTTCGCACAGCCGCCTGTTTTTGCCAGCGGGGAATGCTATTTTGTAGCACTTCACCGAGGGACATTGCTGTTAGCTGCACGCCAGAATTTTTAGCTTGCGACATTTCCAATTCCACGGCGCGGAAAATTAAACCGAAGCGATCGATCTGAGCGGTACACTCAGCATCAATCGTTTCCAAACGCTTGACCACCACCGGATCGAGTTTGGGACGTTTCAGCAGCAGCCGAGTCAGCGTGCGAATAGTAGCCAAAGGAGTGCGGACTTCGTGGGCGATCGCCTGTAGCAATTCCACCTCTTTAGTAGCCAGAGGAATTGGAGATTTGCAGTTGATATCTGTAGCCGATAACTTGTGATGTCTATGGTTCAAACCATCATCAATTCTTTCATCCTTTATCCTGCCTGCTTCATCTTTCCCAACCGGCAAATTATGCAACAGCAAGCGGCTGAACTGCATGACTGTTTGATAATTTGGCTCCACAGGCAAAAACTGCTGGAACAGCGCGTCTAATTTAGTAGAATTATTAGTTAATTTGCTAACTGGTAAATTGAAGCTACCGTCAGAATTGCCAAGCAAACATTCGCTTTCAGTCACCCTGCGCCGCAAAACCTCCCAAGCTTTGGCGACTACTTGCGGATCGAAAGAAAATAGAAAAGCCGGAATTCCCGCAGAATTTTCACCCAAAACCATCACCAGGCTAAAACTAGCAGTTAAAACCAAACAAAACTGCTCGTTGGCTAAGGGATCACCACTTGCCAAAGCCAAAGCCGGGGCCGCCGCAGGCACTGATATTTGCACATCAGCCGCCGGCATTAAAGCTAAAGTTTGTCTAGCCCGAAAAGACCACAAAGCTGCATCGTTGTCGGGAATACTGGTAAAAATCCAATTGGCAAAGCCGTTGGCCAAAGCGGGGTGAGTCAAAACCGAAGACGGGCCCGACAACACCAATCCCTGACAGGAATTGAGGATTGTCGATCGACCATTTGCTCGATCGGCATCTGTTTTTTGTCCTGCTTTTTGCCGATCGAGCATTTGATTCAAAGCTGCGATCGCCCCATACCATTCCTGTTCAGCTTTCAGCCGAGAAGCCCCACGGCTTGCAGGACACCGATGGCGGTTGTTTTCTCCCGCCAACTTAGCATCAAAGAGACGGAGGTCATTTTCTTGGCCTTCGGAGGCTAAAATTTCGCTTATTGTCGGTAAAAAGTAAGTATTCATAGTAGTTATAAACCCACCTTCACAGGCATGAAGGGTGAAGTATTTATGTATAGGAAAGTTCAGGAGTTAGGAGTCAGTCGATTTTAGATTTGAGATTTGAGATTTTAGATTTACCCCACAGATAAATCTGGGAGATTGAACTAGGGTCTAAAATTTTTATCTTTCCACGACAGGAGTACGTGGCACGGTATCCGTTTTTGGGCTGGGTCAAGCACCAGCACGATCGAAAAATCCCGCATAATTTCTTGCGCCTTCCTCCTAACTCACAGGATATCCACATTTTTCAACTAACGATATTGGCAGAACCGTACCAATAAGTCGCAATCTCCGCGCTTGGGGCGATATTTTGGACGATCGCCCTGACAACAGTGCAAAATGAAGTAAGTTAAACACCGTGCTTTCCTTATGCCCACCTCGATCGCCGACTCGAAAAATCTGCTGTCAGACTTAATGGCACGCTACCGCCACCAAGTCGATTATCTGGCAATTCGACTGGAAGAAGCCGAAGGCACCGACATCCTGCTGCGGGGCGAAAAAATTGAAACCCTCAGCGAAGGAGTCTCAATTGGCGGCCAAGTCAGAGCTTGTCACAAAGGCGGTTGGGGCTTTGCCAGTTTTAACCGACTTTCCACCCTCGCCGAAAGAATCGAAGAAGCCATCGCCGCGGCCAAACTGATCGGCGAAGAAGAAACGATCCTGGCGCCAGTTACGCCAGTACAAGACATTTGCTTGCTGCCGCTGACTGGAACAGACCCCCGTCTGGTTCCCCTAATTGACAAAAAGCAATTGTGCGATCGCTACGCGGCCATTCTCCGCAGCATTGACCCCCGCATCGCCACCATCTCCGTGCGCTACGGCGACACCACCCAGCGCATCATCCTCGCCACCTCCGAAGGCACCATGCTCGAACAAGGTTGGGCAGACATGGAAATGCGCTTTGCCGCCACAGCCCGCAGCGGGGAAACCGTACAAACTGGCCGAGAAACCACTGGTTCCCGCAAAGCTTACGAAGACTTAACCGATCTCGATCTTCAAGTTCGCAGCGCCGCCCAGCGCGCTGTAGATTCCCTCGCCTTACCCCCCGTCCAAGGCAACACCTACACCGTCGTCATCGACCCGATTTTGACCGGATTATTCGTCCATGAAGCCTTCGGACACCTTTCCGAAGCCGACATGGCCTACGAAAATCCCGACATTTTGGAAATTATGACCCTTGGGCGCCAGTTCGGCCCCAAAAACTTGCAAATTTTCGACGGTGCATCGCCAGAGGGACATCGGGGCAGCTATTTCTACGACGACGAAGGTACTCCCGCGACTACGACTCAGTTAATTAAAGACGGGGCTTTAGTCGGGCGGCTGCACTCGCGGGAAACGGCGGGCAAATTGGGAGAAACGCCTACTGGCAATGCTCGCTGTTTGAATTATCATTATCCGCCGATCGTCCGCATGACGAATACTTGGATCGAACGAGGTGACACGCCAGTTGCTGACTTATTTTCTGGAATCAAAGAAGGGGTTTATGCGCGCAATTGGCAAGGCGGCACGACTAACGGCGAAATGTTTACTTTCAGTGCCGCCGAAGCTTGGATGATCCGCGACGGAAAACTCGACAATCCGGTGCGGGATGTTACTCTTGCGGGTAATGTTTTCAGCACTTTAGCTGATATTGAGGCGATCGGCGACGATTTCTACTGGGATGAATCCGGCGGCTGCGGCAAGGCAGGACAAAGCGGTTTGCCCGTCGGCTGTGGCGGCCCGAGTTTGCGGATTCGCGATGTCGTTGTTGGTGGCGAAGCTGCGGAAGAAGATTAAAGCTGCAAAAATTTAAAAAATAAAGGTAAAGCGTAAGATTCCTACTCGCGCTTTACCTTTATTTATTTTTTGAGTGCAACATTTCGCGCCAGTTTGTGGTATCTGATATTTTGACGATATTGGGCAAAAAAACCGGAATAGCGAACAATTATGTCTTCAGTCGTCAAATACTGCTAAAAAATCGGTTTTTTGGTACGCAGTACCTAAGTCCCGAATTAATAAATCTAAATCTTCAATTTTTCTCTTCTTTTCCCAATTTTATATTCTCCCATTCTCCCCCTAATTTCCTGCAATTATCGCTTTTTTCGGCTTTATCTCCCCTCGCCTCGTCCTGGTGGCGTATTCTCTGGATCTTTATCGTAAAAGGTCTGAGTGTCGGGTACGGCGGTTAAAAATTCTGAAGCAGAGTTGTCTTGAGCAAAAAAGGTCGATCGAGTTTCTAAGCTTTGAGCATTAACTGCGCCAGCACTCAGTAACAGGCTTGACATCAGGATGGAAGAGTAAACGCGCATCATAAATTTTGGTGTTTGTATTTTCCTCTTCTTGATACGCAGTCTGTACTCTGCTATCAGGATAAAAAAAATAATTGTGACGAAATCATCCATTAGTAAGTGACGGCACCTACAATTTTTTTGATTTTTGGTTAAAAGCGGGTGAAATCCATCATCTAGCTCGCTTGTTCGCTGGTAATTTCTAATTCTCTGCTACTTGCAGGCAACCAGCAGAATTCAACACCATGTTCAAAAAAAGAATGCTACTCTTCTATGCCCGTGTTCCCAACCCTGGTAGTTATAAATCATTCCCAAATCTAAAATCTCAAATCGAAAAGGGTATCGCCCCTGGAATCCTTTTGAAACAGTCTTCCAAGAAAGAAACAAAAACCGCAAATTGTAAAGTTTTACTACTTTTATGATTAACTGGATAATTTTTTGAGGTGAAGCGGCAACCCGGGGATTAAAGACACAACAGAAGAGTACCCAGGCGCGCCATCAGCACGTTATACTAATTCTCAAAACTCATGCAACAGTAGCTGTAGGGTGCGTCGCCACCCTTAACTCCTAAAAAAGAGCGACAATCTCCAAGCGACGCACCTTACCTGAAGCGTGAGCGTAAACAAACCAAAAACTCATAATTGTTGCAAGAGTTGGGAGAATTGGTATTACATATAAATATCTTGGTGAATGAGATTCCTTAAAGGAGGCAATGCCTAATTTTTTACATTAACTTCATAAATGGTTGCTATTGTATTTTCAAATAAATTGTGAAGTTTTTATTTTTTCGGATATTTTCGGATATTTCCTGATCTTGCTTTGTGACCAAAGAAATGGGTACAAGCCCCGTCCTTCTAGGACGGCTTTTCTTCTTTGAGTTTATCGCTCCAGTCTTCAAT
>NZ_JAUBPT010000285.1:0-4831 GCF_036700905.1 Microcoleus sp. S13_C3
TTTGTTGATTTTGTAAATTAAATCTTGAGTGTTTACTTATTTTAACATGATTTGGTTTTTTTACGCCTACCTACTTATCACTGTCTCCGGGTGCTGAGGGCGCGCCTTATGCCTATGTTTTTGAATCCAACACTTGCTTGAGCAGTTAATCCAAATAACCAAGTTATTGCTAAGGAATGAGAATTAAATAACTTCCACTCTTGAAAGTGGGATGGGCGTCCCGCCAGTCCTTTTTGGACGGGCGGGACGCCCATCCCACAATAACAATTAAAATTGTAAGTTATTTAATTCGCGATCCTAATAAAATTTAAGGGTAAGGTCATGATTGCATTTGGCATATAGCAGTCCTTGCAGGAGTCGTAAAATTTTTCCCCACCCGAACCCGCTGGGAGTCCGTAGGAAATTCACAAATTATTTAGGATTGCTATATGCTGATTTATTATCACCGGGATTAGTTTTTATTATGGGTCAATTTAGCACAGGGTTGGACGCAATAGTTTCCAGTCAGATGCCATCAACTTCGACAGCATTGTTATTAAAAAATTCTGCTTCTGTCATAATGCTTTCCCTCCTTATTGCCTCATGATTAAGCAATGTAGCCGACGCAGTTCAAAGGTGGCTCCGATCGCCCTCCGAAACCAGCAAGTGTCTCAGATCACAAGGCAGATCGATCGCCCTCACTGCCACAAAACCTAAAATTATGTCACTTTATGTAAAGAGTTATCAAAGAACTCTTGCCATATCCGTCGAAAGTTATGACAACAAAACTAAGAGCTACACACACAGAGAAAATGGAGAGAGACTTGCACCAGTTGAGGGCAGACCAAGAACTGATTCTCAATCAAGTAGACAATGCGATCGCTCTGTTCGACTCGTCTGACTGCTTAGTTTTGTTTAACAAAAAATTGGCCGGAATCTGGGAACTGTCCCCAGAATGGCTGGAAACAAAGCCGAAGTGCCACTTGCTGTTTGCGGAAATTGTCGATCGGGGTTACTTGTCCCTTCAGCAGTGGCAAGAGTTTCAGCAAGCACTCGAAAAATCTCAGGATGAAAGTTTATCATTTTATTTCGAGCAATCCAATGGGGTTTGTTTGGAGGTGTGCGCCACGATTACCAACAGCGGCGGACGGCTGTTTACCTTTAGAGACGTTACGGTATACCGAAACTCCCAAGCTAGCTTGAACGCAGAAGTCAGGCGGCTGAGCTTTCTTTTAGGTTTAACCGAACGCCTGCAAAAGTCTGACAGTTTGCAAGAAATAGGTCAGTTTGCCCTCACCTATTTAGTAGAGGCAATGAATGCAGCTTTCGGAGATGTCAAGGTGATTAGTGGCAAGGGAAACCATCGGCAAGCGTCGGGGATTTGCAACCAAGTTTCTAGTCAATTTTTGGCTACTTACGGGGAACCCGTAGTCGCAGGAATGCAAGAATTGCTCGACCAAGGCATTCCCTACGGCATCGGTTTGCTGTGGGAAGTGGTGAAAACTGGTAAACCTGTGTTTGTCGAGGATTATGCCCAACATCCCAATGCCGTGCCGGAATTTCGGCATCCGGGAATCGGACAACTGGGTATTTTTCCGATCGCAGCTACCAACGGCACAATCATCGGAGTGCTGACGCTGGAGTCCCGCAACATCAAAAAACTGCAAGCCGCCGTCCACCAAGAAGTGCTGGAGGCTGCTTGCCGGACTCTGGGGGCGGCGATCGAGCGGGCTCAAACACAAGAGAACTTGCGCCAAGTTAATGAAGAATTAGAGTATTCTTCTCAGTTGAAATCCGAGTTTTTAGCCTCAATGTCCCACGAATTGCGGACGCCTCTCAACAGCATTCTCGGCTTTTCTGACTTGCTGCTGCGGCAAACGGCCGGACAGTTGAGCGATCGACAAATCAACTATGTAGACCTGATCGAAAAAAGCGGCCAGCACTTGTTGCAGCTAATCAACGATATTCTCGATCTTTCTAAAATTGAAGCCGGGAAAGTAGAACTAAACTTACAGCCTGTTCGCGTTCAAGAACTCGCGACAGACTGTATGAAAATGATGCAGCCGCGGGCCGACAAAAAGCGAATCAGTTTGTCTTTAGAACTCGACAACCGTATTACTAAAGTTTGGCTCGACGAAAGGCGAGTGCGACAAATTGTGATTAATTTACTTTCCAATGCCATCAAATTTACCCCCGAACAGGGACAAGTTAAACTCAGCGGGCGTCTGGCCTATGGCAGTGAAATAGACGGCGACTACCGACCCGATTGTTCTCCTGTAAATGCCAGCACTCCTTATTTTTGTTTTGAGGTGAAAGACTCCGGCATCGGCATTCCTCAAGACCGCTGGCACTTGCTATTTCGACCTTTTCAACAGGTGGATTCTTCGCTGACTCGGCGGCACGAAGGTACAGGTTTGGGTTTGGCTTTGACTAAGCGATTGGCAGAATTGCACGGGGGAACAGTTTCTTTTCAATCTGTTTGCGATCGGGGAAGTCTTTTCCGCGTTTGGCTGCCTTTGACGGAGATGCGTCAAGAGTTGGGAAACTTTGCTTCTTGTGCTTTGGATACCAAGTTAGTTCCTGCTTCGGCGATTGCTTTACCAATTGCCAGGAAGCGGATTTTGGTTGTCGAAGACCAGCCTTTTAACCAAATGTTAATTTCTGAGGTGATGGAATTGGAGGGGTACGGGGTAGAGATACTCGCGGATGGTTCGGCTATGGCCGATCGTATTCTCGCCGCCTCTGCTGCCCCGGAGTTGCTGCCGGATTTGATTTTGATGGACATTCAGTTGCCGGATGTTGACGGCTTTGAGTTGATGCGCCGAGTTAAAGCAGATCCTGTCTGGGATTCGGTACCGATGATTGCGGTGACGGCGATGGCGATGCCCGGTGACAGTGAGCGATGTTTGGAAGCTGGCGCTTCTGCTTATTTGAGCAAGCCACTGGATTTGAATTTGGCGATCGCTACTGTCCGTACTTTTCTGGGCTAACAATAATTATTTGCAGTTCCAGCACTGCCATTTATGATAATTGATAACAACAAAGGTTAAACTCAAGAGTAGATAAATATCTATATGACTTGCCCGCACTTGCCTCCGAAAGCCTGTTCCTACGAAAAATATCGAGTTTAGTAAGGAGAAATATACAAATCAACCAGTTTTCGAGCTTCCTCACGCGCAACTTCCGAGCTAAATTCGATATATTATATCATATTCCATGTCAAACAAGTCGCCCTGCATCATGTTGGTTGATGACGAGCCAGCTAATCTGACTTTACTGGAAGAGTTATTGCACCTCAAAGGATACGCTACAGTATCAGTGCTATCTGGCCATGAAGCGCTCTCCCTTGCCCGCGCCTCTCGACCCGATTTAATTTTATTAGATATTATGATGCCGGAGATGAACGGTTTTGATGTGTGCGAGATCCTGCGGAAGGATACGGCATTGCAAACTGTACCGGTGATTTTTTTGACTGCTCTCGATGACGATATGTCTCGCATCAAAGGGTTAGAAATGATGGCCGATGATTATTTGACAAAGCCTTTTAACAGTCGTTTGTTGCTGGCAAAAGTTGAAAATATTTTGCAGTTGAGTCAAATGCGATCGCAAGCTGTATCTTCCCAATTCAACCAGCAGGTAAAAGAGCAAAGCAAACGCCAAATCGCCGCCGCTTGGGAAGCCAACGAATATCTGTCAGAAAAATTTCAGCTATTTGTGCCAGAGCAAATTCTGGAGCGAATTGCGCCACAAGGAATAGAATCTATTCAGTTGGGCAATGTCACAGAAGAAGAGCTGACTATTTTATTTTGCGACATTCGCGGGTTTACTGCGATCGCCGAATCTCAACAAGCTCGCGAGACTTTTGAATGGTTGAACGCTTTTTTTACTAAAATGAACGAGTGCATCACGTCTCACGGCGGGTTTATTGACAAATACCTAGGCGATGCAATCATGGCAGTATTTGACCAGCCAAATTCTCACGCGATGAATGCGATCGAAGCCGCAGTAGCAATGCAAGAAACCTTGCAAGAATTTAATGCCAGTCGCCACCAATACAATTTAGAATCTCCCGTCAATATTGGTACGGGAATTAACACAGGTATCGGCATGATCGGCACTTTAGGTTCCGATCGTCGCATGGACTCTACAGTCATCGGCGATGTGGTAAATACAGCTTCTCGGTTAGAAAATTTAACTAAAATATACGGCTGCCAAATTATTGTTAGCGAAAATGCCATTGTTCATGCGAGAGAATTTCTAAATGGCATAAGTCTCAACTCAAACTCAAAAGAAAGTCTATTATTAAAGTGCGACTTAGAAGTGGAAACACAGGAGAGTATTATTTCTAATTCTGGGGCGACTGCTGCTGACAGCCATTTGCCCCGCAACAATTATTACTATCGCTGGATCGATCGAGTAACCCCGCGCGGCAAGCAGGAAGCTATTGAAATCTACGAAATCTGGAGCGCATCCTGTCCCGACTCTGAGGCAAAGCACCTTACCCAGGGCTTATTTGACAAAGGAATTCAAGGATGGCAATCCGAAAGATTTGTCGCCGCCTTGGGATATTTTCAGCAACTAATCGAACAAAACCCTGCTGATACAGTCGTCAGTTTTTATATCAACCGCTGCCAGGAAAAACTAGGTTTTATACCTGTAAGTAACCGCTCAGAAATCAACTAAATAAAACCAGTTCCTAGTGAGGATTTCAGTCCTCTTTTTTACCGCAAATAAGGACTAAAGTCCTGGCTACTAACCTATACCAATTCTGAAAACTAGGGCGTCGGTTCAGTATTAGGAGTTGACAAAAAAAGGAATTTATGAAATTAGCCAGTGCATGAGTTCGAATCTA
>NZ_JAUBPT010000286.1:0-4645 GCF_036700905.1 Microcoleus sp. S13_C3
ATGAGTTAGCTCTAGGGGATTAAATTTAAAACCTCTAATTATAACATATATTTTTTTTGCAAGAGGTCTATTAGCTACTTTGCCACGACCAACAGTGCTGCTCGCTTTGCGTTTTAAGATGCTGGGAGAATTCGCTTCTGCGTTAGGACTCATTTATTGACTTACGTGACTGTAAAAATTAAGTACAAATATTTTATCCTGATTTGGGATATTGAGGCTAAGTAATACCAAAGTTAACCTACCTACTTCCGCTTTGTTGACAAAAAAAATAGTTCGATCGCCCAATCCCATCAAATCCCATCAAATCTATCACAACGATATCTCAGTCACCGCAATATTACCCTCAAAACACACGTCAACATCAGTCCCCGCCGCCCGATCGCGCGAGCCATATTCTCCCGCATAATAAAAGTATTCTCCCTCCATCCGGTAAACAACTGGCAGCGGCTGCGTCGAAGGCTGGCAAAACACAATTTCCGGTTCCGCACTTCCGGGCGGTAAATGTGGCAAATTCACATTCCAGAAACACCCCGACTTTGGTTCCCGGTTCAGCAAATCCGCCAATACGCGCGATGTCCAACGAGTAGCGACATCCCAGTCAATTTCGAGCGGCCTTTTAATCCGGTGGGAAATTGCGATTCCCGGAATACCGTGCATGGCTGCTTCGCGCACAGCTGCCACCGTACCCGAAATATACACGTCAACCCCCAAATTGCCGCCCGCGTTAATACCCGAAAGCACCAAATCCGGCTTCGCACAAACGTGATGAAGAGCAATACGCACGCAATCGGCCGGTGTTCCCCCTACAGCATACTCAAATTCCGATCGCCGATCGACATGAATCGGACTGTGAGCCGTCACTTGATGCCCGCAGCCCGACAATTGCCCCTGCGGAGCCACCATAATTGTTTTGCCTTCTACAGCCTGCAAAAGTGCCTGAATCCCCGGAGCGTCTATGCCGTCGTCGTTGGTTAAAATTATCGTCATTAAAAATGTGTCTGTTAGTAAGGTTATTGTGTCACTGGCGGGCGAGCCGATGCAATTTCAAATTCTAGGGGACGCGGGGATTGTGTCGATTTTAGGTTTTAGATTTTAGATTTTAGATTTTAGATTTACTCCACAGATGAATCTGGGAGATTGAACAAGAGTCTAAAATTTTTATCTTTCCACGACATTAGTCGGGGGCTTGTACCCATTTTTGGCCGCCATCTGCATAACGTTAAGTGTAGTGGACTTACGCACTGAGACTGGACTATACCCAGGGCTGTTTCATTCTCGGTAGGGGCAATCGCCCCGTGGTTGCCCCCATGTCCCAAACGCCTGTGAAATCGTCTGTGCGTGGGGGCGGGCACTCTTGGCATCACAAGAGTCAAAATCGCGATTTTCGTGAGAATGAAACCGCCCTGGGACTATACCGGGTTTTTAAATCCGTACCCAGGCTCTCCACGCCGTACTTTAGTCCTTCAAACCCAGTTTCTGCGCCCGGGAAGAGTTAGTAATTCTATATTTACTTACTGTGCAACTATATTTTACTTTCGCGTAGATCGGGCGATGACAAACAGATGCCTCAGTTGTTGTATAAATAAACACCGACGACTTAGTGGTATTACGCAATTAGCCGTTGTGACCACCGATGATACCGAAAGTTGCAATAACGGATAGTTAGCCGTGGAATGCCTCAGCAACAGTCATCCTAGCGTTTGCGATACAACCAAGTTTACGAAAGATTTAAGAATAAACCTCGAAGAATATTGTTTTGGTAAAGGTATCAAAAATGTATAGACAAAGACCTTTAGATGATTGATGATGTAAATAGATACCAGAAGAAATCAATAAAGTCAATCCCCAAACGATATAAAAAAGGTATTACTCTTATGAAAACCAACTTCGCCCAACCACTAACCGCGTGTCTAGCTACCGCTGGTTTAGTCATTGCTTCTTCATTACTAACTGCAACGCAAGCCCAAGCATTCAGTTTATCCGTGGCTCCTGAGTACGGTACGACCAACGGCATTGGCACCGGCGCTACTGCAACATTGGACTTCAACGTTGTCCAAAGTGGAGCCGATTTGCTCCTGAATTTAGGCATCACCAATACCACTGGCACTAAGACTACAGTCGGTGGTGCAACAAACTCTTCTCTCGTTGCGGTGGCATTTGACGTATTGAGTGGCGTTAATGCATCGGTTCAATCTACCGCAGGCAGCACTTTTACAAAGTTTTGGAACAATGTTGATATTAGTGGCTTGCACAACGGTTTCGACTATGGCATTAGCACTCCGCGCAATAGATTTAATGGTGGAAACGCTAATGGAGGCTTATATAAAAATCAGTCTACTTTGGTTAGCTTTTTGCTAACTGGCAGCAATCTGAGTGCGGCTCAGGCAGAAAGTGCTTTCTTGACGGGATTCCAGAATGGTACGCTTAAGGCAGGGGTTCGTTTCCAGCAGGTAGAGGGGTCTCGTGTTGGCACCAGTGACAAAGTTATGGCGGGGGTTTCGGCTGATGCTGAGCCCGTGCCCGAACCAACCACTATTGCAGGTATGGTGATGGGATTGGGAAGTTTAGTAGCAGCACGCCGCAAGCAGGCAAAAAAAGCTCTTGCTTAAATTTTCTCAGGGGTGCAGGTCATCCATCGGCAGAAAAGCTCGCCACAGTTCTAGTGAATTCAGGTTAACTTCTAGTATCAACTCATAAGAGCCAGCACAGCTATCGTGCTTCTGGCTCTTATTTTTGTTTTTCACCTTGACGTAATGTAGATTTTTTGATACTCCCCATGCCGTGCATGCGAGGGGATTCTTGAAGAACCCAGAGTCGGATTTTCAAAGGCGCTATCAATTCGCCGCTACTGATTCTGCTAAGATCTAATCCTAGCTTTATCGCTACTTTTCTGATAATGTTTGCTGCGCCGTTGCCATCAGCATTTATTTTCGTACCATCGGCTGAACGATACAGTCCACGAGTTATTCTTTTTCCTGATTCTTTCCACCCTGTTAGGGTCGAATGACAAGTCGCCTTGTCATCCTCCCTTTCAAAACCGTGCATGAGACTTTCACCTCACACGGCTCCTCTTATGCCTTAGCATTTGTCATTTGCACCAGTCTGTCATGATTTGTTTTTGTGTCATGGCAATGTCTATGAAGTGCTTGCAGATTTGTATATTCATCTTTTCCACCTTGGTTAACAGGGATTATGTGATCGATTCCTATCAAGTCACCTTCATAGAAGTGGAGGTCACAGTGTTCGCATTTTCCTTTTTGCTTTTTCAGTAGACTGGCTAACCTGCTAGAGATTTGTGGATGTTTACCCATTCGTGATGCCCAGTAGATATAATCTCCATCGTAGGGGCTTTTGGAACCTTTCACTTTCACATGAGGTTTTGTCTTGGTATCTATATATTTCGCTAGAACCAATCCATGTTCAGTGCTGAATCGCCAGTTCTCGTTACCTCTCTTCCGCCAATACTTAGAAAAGACTTTGTATTTTTGGGTTTTCGGACAGGCTCTGAGTGCCCAACTTCTGAGTTTCTGCCAAGTGAGAAAATCCATTTTATCGAATGTTTCACTCGCAAATATCGTACTGTAGTAGTTAGCCCATCCTCGGACAATTGGATTTAATTCTGTAATTAAATCTGATTGTTTGTTCGATGTGTGACTTTTTATTACTTCGGCAACCTTCTTGAGATGTATCTTTTGTTTCTCTTTGCTAGGTTGTATCTGTGTATTGAATCCTAATGGGTTTCCATTTGTGCTTTTTGCAGAACGGTATGTCCCTGTTTCAAATTGCCTTATGGAGAAACCAAGAAAGTCAAATCCAGCATTACCCTCAAACTTATTAAGCGAGTGAGAAATTTTGGTTTTACTTGGTTTTAGTTCTAATCCCATCGGACTCAACCATTCAGATATCGCTACCTTACAGTCCTTGATAATCTCCACGTCGTCATGTAGAACTACGAAGTCGTCGGCATATCTGATGACTGCTGGTATCCTCCGTATTATTTCCTTTCCTTTCCATTTCTGGAGAAACTTTTCAGTGATTAATTCCTCAATCCCATGCAAAGCAATATTGGCTAGGAGGGGTGAGATAGAACCACCTTGTGGCGTTCCTTCTTCAGTGGGAAATAGTTCTTTGCCATCTATATATCCGGCTTTCAACCATTGTTTTATTTGCCTTCTTAAGATTGGGAACGTGTTGATTTTCTCCAGGAGTGCTTTGTGGTCTATCTTGTCGAAGCATTTACTTAGATCTGCATCCAGTACAAATTTAGTTTTACTCTTCAAGTGATTGAAGATTGCTTCGATAGCGTCGTGACATCCTCGCCCTGGTCGAAAACCGTATGAATTGGCTTCAAACTTGGCTTCCCATTCGGGTTCTAACGTCATTTTTGCTAGTGTTTGTAGCGTTCTGTCATGGATAGTAGGAATTCCCAATGGACGCTTATTTCCATCGGATTTTGGTATCCAAATCCTGCGATTCGGTTTAACTTTGTTTCCAAGTTTTATTTTATTTACAAGCTCTAGTCGGTCATCTGGGCTTAATGATTTTATGCCATCTACCCCCGCCGTCTTTTTGTCGGGTAAGGAGGAACACGTCGCCGCGTCCTCCTCGTCGGGTAAGGTTCGAGCGTCGCCGCTCTCCCCTCCCC
>NZ_JAUBPT010000015.1:0-76930 GCF_036700905.1 Microcoleus sp. S13_C3
TTTGTTGATTTTGTAAATCAAATCTTGAGTGTTTACTTATCTTAACATGATTTGGTTTTTTTACGCCTACCTACTTACTCCCAATCTTTTGAGTACCGGCTAACAGCCAAACCACGATAATTAGACCCCAAATCATCAGCGCAGTACCCGGATACAAAAACAGCCACCGAGGACTGTAAAGCAGCAAAAATCGCAGGTGCCGCCAGCCATCTCGCCAAGTTCGCAAGTGCGGCGGACGGCTGCGGCCGTCGGGAGAAAGTACGGTTGGGACTTCAGTTATCCGCAATGTGTACAGAGATGCTTTGACTACCATTTCGCTAGCAAATTCCATCCCCGTTGTTTGCAAGTCGAGTTTCAAAATTGACTCTCTCCTAAAACCCCTGAGTCCGCAGTGAAAATCGCCGGCGGGACTTGCAAAGAATAGCCGCCCAACCCATGTCAGCACCGGATTTCCTAAATATTTGTGCAGCGGCGGCATTGCACCCGGTTTGATGCCCCCTTGAAAGCGGTTTCCCATCACTAAGTCGAAACCTTCTCGCAATTTGTTGACAAAAGCGCCGAGGTTTGAAAAATTGTAGCTGTCGTCAGCATCGCCCATGATAATATAAACTCCGCGCGCTGCGATGATGCCTCCCATCAGGGCGCTGCCGTAGCCTTTGGCTGCTACGGGCACAACTCTCGCTCCCATTCTGGTAGCGATAGCTTGAGAGCCGTCAGTGCTGCCGTTGTCTGCTATGATGACCTCGCCTGCAATATCAAGTTCGCGCAGTGACTTCTGTGCCTTGTCGATGCAGATTTCTAAAGTTTCTGCTTCGTTCAGACAAGGCATGAGTATCGATAGTTCTAGAGTGTATTCTCCGCTTGGGTTGGTCTGCTCTGCCATATATTTGTTTCACTCTCGATCGCGCTCGACCATACTTGATTTTCCTGTATCTCTGCTGAAAATATTAGTGGTGAATAAAACCTAACACAACTTAATTAAAGTTTTTCAGGTTTTTGGGAACGGCAATTTTTGATTGTACTATAGGTTAGTAAACTTATGAATAGAAGCGTTTTTCTGTTATTGCTGGCTGCCATATTGTGCGGCGTCGCAGGTCAATTTAGTCTGAAGGCAGGAGCTAAAATATTAGGGCCCATTGGCGCTGCTAATTTAATAGAAAAAATTATAGCAATGGCTACTCAGCCGTTGATAGTAGGTGGTCTTTCTTTGTATGCAATTTCTTCGATCGGGTTTATTGTAGTTTTGTCGCGGGCAAACCTTAGCATAGTCTCGCCTTTACTGTCAATTAGTTACCTATTTACTGTTTTAGGTGGCAAACTTATATTTCACGAGCCTTTGCCGCCGCTGCGGTTGGTAGGCGTAGGGCTAATTATGACAGGAGTAATTTTTGTACTCAGAGGTCAAGCTGGGGGAGTGACTGGAGGCAACTAATACGATTTTAGATTTTAGATTTTAGATTTTAGATTTTAGATTGACGATTGGAGAATTTTAAATTAAGTCCACAGGTGAATATCACGGATATTTAACTGAGTTCTAAAATTTAGATTCGGAAGTTAAGTCAGGGTTTCTATCGGTTGTGGGGCGGTGGAAAGGGTGTATGTGAGTTTTTTTTCCTAAAATAATGCTGCTGTATGTCTAATATTTCTGAGCCTGTGAATCCCAATCAATTATTGAGAGATCGCACCGCAGTTATTGCTACCATGCACCAAAAAGAACGGGTGATGGCTCCCGTTTTAGAACGAGAATTGGGCGTAAATATTCTAGTACCTGCGGAGCTTGACACTGACACTTTTGGCACCTTCACCAGAGAAGTTAAACGCTTAGGAACACAAATAGAAGCGGCTCGCCATAAAGCACAAAAAGCCCTAGAAATTGCGGGCGAAACTCTTGCCTTTGCCAGCGAAGGTTTTTTCGGCCCTCACCCAATGATGCCGTATCTGGCAGCTAACCGAGAAATAGTAATTTTATTAGATCGAGCCAACAATCTCGAACTAATCGGCGACTCTTTCTCCGTTGAAACTAACTACAGTCACCAGTTAGTTTCCAGTATAGAAGAAGCAGATGATTTTGCGAAAAAAGCGGGATTTCCCGAACACGCACTGGTTGTTATAGTTGGCGAGGCTGCCCTCGGTAACGGCGAAATTGTCAAGGGCATTAAGACAGAAAAACAATTTTTTGACGCTGTGACAGCAGGCTTAAAAAAATCGTCAACCGGTCGAGTTCACATCGAAACAGATATGCGGGCGATGTACAATCCAACTCGGATGAAAAACATCGAAAATGCAACTCTCGATTTAGTTAAAAAATTTAAGCAATTCTGCCCGGAGTGCGGTTGGCCGGGATTCGATATTGCTGAGACGAAAATCGGATTGCCCTGCGAACTTTGCTATTTTCCGACTCAGCTAGTGCGATCGGCAATCTCTAAATGCAAAAACTGCGGTTATACTAAAGAAAAACTATTTCCCGACGGTCGAGAGACTGCCGATCCTTCCCTGTGTCAATATTGCAACCCTTAGAAAAATAATTGGCTAAACTCAGTAAAATTTGCAACAATATTATTGATAGTTCCCTAATAAAAATCACTAATGATAGCCGTAGAAACAGAACGCAACTGGAAACCCGTTATTAAAGAATTTGAGGCTGTAGTTGGCAAAAATGGCGTCGTACAGCGCCGCGAAGAATTGATTGTCTACGAGTGCGACGGACTCGCCAGCTACCGCCAGCGCCCCGCCCTGGTGGTATTGCCTCGAACTACGGAGGAAGTGGCGCAAGTGGTCAAAATATGCGATCGCAACTCAATTCCCTGGGTGGCTAGAGGCGCAGGCACCGGCCTTTCCGGCGGCGCTTTGCCTGTAGAAAACTGCGTGCTGATTGTTACTGCCCTGATGCGAAAAATCCTGAAAGTAGACTTAGAAAATCAGCAAGTAGTCGTGCAACCGGGAGTAATTAATAACTGGGTAACGCAAGCAGTTAGCGGCGCCGGTTTCTACTACGCGCCCGATCCTTCCAGTCAAATTATTTGTTCGATTGGCGGCAACGTTGCCGAAAATTCTGGCGGCGTTCACTGTCTCAAATACGGAGTCACAACGAATCACGTTTTAGGATTAAAATTGGTACTTCCCGACGGTTCAATTGTCGATGTCGGTGGCGAAATTCCAGAAATGCCCGGTTACGATTTAACTGGTGTATTTGTCGGTTCTGAAGGCACTTTAGGAATCGCCACAGAAGTTACTTTGCGAATTCTCAAAGCGCCGGAATCAATTTGCGTTCTCCTAGCGGATTTTTCCAGTATAGAAGCAGCGGGCGAATCAGTTTCCGATATTATCAGCGCTGGTATTATTCCCGGCGGCATGGAAATTATGGACAACATCAGCATCAATGCTGTGGAAGATGTGGTAGCAACTGGATGTTATCCCCGCGATGCAGCGGCAATTCTTCTCGTAGAAATCGACGGTTTAGAAGTGGAAGTTGCCACAAACAAACAGCGGATTGCTGATATTTGCAAGCATAACGGAGCACGAAATATCACCACGGCAACCGACGCGGAAACGCGCCTAAAAATTTGGAAAGGGCGGAAAGCTGCTTTTGCGGCGGCGGGTCATCTCAGCCCGGATTATTACGTGCAAGACGGCGTGATTCCACGAACGCAAATGGCTTATGTTTTGAAAGAAATTGAGGGCTTGAGCGAGAAATACGGTTATCGAATTGCTAATGTATTTCATGCGGGAGACGGGAATTTGCACCCGCTGATTCTGTACGATAACTCGGTAAAAGGTGCGCTGGAAAAGGTGGAAGAATTGGGCGGGGAAATTCTCAGGCTTTGCGTGAAAGTTGGGGGAAGTCTTTCGGGGGAACACGGCATCGGTGCTGACAAGAAGTGTTTTATGCCGGATATGTTTTCGGAGGTAGATTTGGAGACGATGCAGTGGGTGCGTCAGGTGTTTAATCCGAAAGGTTTGGCGAATCCTGGGAAGATGTTTCCGACGCCGAAGACTTGCGGGGAAGCGGCGAGGGCTAAGGTTGAAACTTTTAAGAAGTTGGAGGGTGCAGAGGTTTTTTAATTGGCTATGTATTCGGGTAAGGTGAGCAGAAAAGCACCTGATAATTGTCTCTACAATGGGGAGGCAGAGCCTCTAAGTATGCGTTCCCAGCCAGAGTCTGGGAACGAGAAAAAACGATTTTTCTCGTTTTTTAGGAATGCGAGCATCCCGCTCGCTTGCTTGCCTATATATCACGTTGGTAAGGTGCAGATTGCACATTCGGCACTAATGTGCGATCGGCATTTTGATAGTAAATTCCGTGCCCTTGCCCAATTCCGAAGTACAATATAATTCGCCTTTGTGTCTTTCTACAATAATTTGATAGCTAATTGACAAACCCATTCCCGTGCCTTTGCCAATGGGCTTGGTAGTAAAAAATGTATCGAATATCTGCTGTTTGACTTCCTCAGTTATTCCCGGCCCGTTGTCGGCAATTTTAATTTCTACAAAATTGCCGACAACTTCCGTGCATATCCTAATCTGGCTGGAGTTATCTAGCATTTCTGGACAATTTTCCATGCTGTTCGCATCTTCTAAAGCATCGATCGCATTGCTGAGAATATTCATAAAGACTTGATTGATCGGCCCAGCAAAACACTCAACAGTCGGCAATTCTCCGTATTGTTTTACAATTTGAATGGGCGGCTTTTCTCCGTTCCCTTTCAAACGGTGATTGAGAATTAACAGCGTGCTGTCAATACCTTCGTGGAGGTTAACGGGTTTCATCTGTGAATCGTCATGCCGCGAAAAGTTCCGCAGCGACTGCACAATCTGGCAAATGCGATCGACACCAACGCTCATTGAAGAGAGTATTTTAGGTAAATCTTCAGCTAAAAAATCGAGATCATTTTTTTCTCTTTCCTCTTGAATTTCGGCGACTGGATTAGGATAGTGCTGTTGATAAAGTTCTAGGTGGTGAAACAAGTCTTGAGTATAATTTGTGAGATGAGCGAGATTGCCGTAAATGAAGCTGACGGGGTTGTTTATTTCGTGAGCGACGCCGGCAAGTAGCAATCCCAAACTAGACATTTTTTCGCTTTGAACTAATTGGGAATTAGTGGCTTTTAGTTCGTTAAGTGCGGCTGCTAGTTGAGCGGCTTGTTCTCTGCTTTGTGCTTCGGAATTATGCAATGCTTCTTCGGCTTGTTTGCGCTCAGTGATGTCTCTCTGTACGCCAATAAAATGAGTTAATTTGCCCATGCGATCGCGCACAGGAGATATTGAGAAACAATTCCAGAAAGCGGTTCCGTCTTTGCGGTAATTCTTTAATATTACCTTGCATTCGCTTTCTGTTTGCAAGGCTTGGCGAATTATTTCTACTGCCGCCGGATCGGTATCGCTTCCGTGCAAAAATCGGCCGTTTTTTCCGATAATTTCCTGCCGCCGATAACCTGTCATGCTTTCAAATGCGGGATTGCAATAAATAATTGGATTTTCGGGGTCAGTGGCGTCAGAAATTGTAACTCCGGTGCTAGTAGCCGCTATAGCTCGATCGTACAACCAAAGCATTTCTTCTGCGCGCTTGCGATCGGTAATGTCCCGTAGCGTAGCTAAATAAGCCATTTCTCCGTCCCATTCCGTTTCCACCACCCGCATTTCTACTACAGCATTTGCTTTTTGCTTGCGAATAGCTTCAACTTCTGTTTGCACGACGCGAGTTCCTGGTGCTTCTGTTTTTCCAACTTGTGGAATAATATCCGTCGCCATCTCAAGGTCGCAAGCTGAAACTTCTACTACTAAATTGCCAAAAAATGCTTGACCTAGAAGTTCCTCTGCCGTGCAGTTAAACAGCGCTTCTGCTGACTGGTTGGCAAAACAAACAAGTCCTCGCTTGTTAACGATTGCGATGCCGTCGGCATTTTTTTCTATCACATTCCGAAACCGAGATTCGCTAGCTTTCAAATCCTGCTTTAGCTGTTCCATTGCTCGCTCCATCTGCTGCATTTCGCACAGACTAAGACTATAAGCTTCGGAAATGTTGGCCTCGGTCGAATTCTCGGCTCTTTTTTTGGGAATCTGTTGGTAGTCTGTTCTATGGGTCATATTGTGAGCCGTTTTTTTAGGATTCCTGCTAATATTACTGAGCTTATTTTCGGGATCGCCTTCTTGAAAAAACATATTTCAACCCTACCAAATTATTGTTTAGATTAAGGTATTGCGATCGCCCAAATTTCCGGAAAATTTAGGGTGAGAGCAATTTACTCCCGATGCTAGCACATTACTTTTAGAATTCATCATAAGACATCGTTAAAATTCAAGAGCATTGCCATAGATTTATCTATTAAGTTTTATTAAGTAATTTCACCAACATTGACACTTACGTAGCGACACCAACTGTGCCAAGCTGGATATGGCTTCAATCCCCTTGCACTCACAAAATAATCAGTTCCACGCGCAAGTTCGACATATTTAGAAGCCACTGGTCAGTATAAAATATTATATAAGTTTGACAAAAAATATGGTTCAAGCTAAGCAGACTCATCTTTAATTTATTAAAAATAATCATAATTAGCCATTACCAAATCATCTCCCTGCCGCCAGATTTGGTATAGAATATAACTTGTCTATTTTTGCGATCGCAACTTCAAACCAATGGCACGTCTAGCACTTCTGAGCACATCCAATAAAACCGGACTAATCGACTTAGCGCGCAGTCTAGTAGAAGAATTTGAATTTGACATAATTAGTAGTGGCGGGACAGCAACGGCCCTCAAAGAAGCAGGCATCCCAGTCACCAAAGTTGCGGAATATACTGGTTCTCCCGAAATTTTGGGAGGGCGAGTCAAAACACTTCACCCACGAATCCACGGTGGCATTTTAGCACGCCGCGATGTACCGGAAGACCTCGCAGATTTAAGCGCAAATCAAATTCGGGCGATCGATCTAGTTGTAGTGAATCTGTATCCATTTGAAGAGACAATTTCTAAACCAGGAGTTACTCTAGCAGACGCAATTGAGCAGATAGATATCGGCGGCCCAGCAATGTTGAGAGCTTCCGCCAAAAACCACGCTCATTTGACAGTGTTGTGCGACCCAGAACAGTACAATACTTATTTAAAAGAACTGCGGGAAAATGGCGGTCAAGCATCCTTAGAGTTTAGGCAAAAATGCGCGCTGGAAACCTTCAAACATACAGCAAACTACGATCGCGCGATCGCAACTTATCTCAGCAGCAGCCAATCCGCTGAAGGCTCTTCGCTACCAGACGAGTTTAATTTATCAGGAAAAGAGTTGCAAACTCTCCGCTACGGCGAAAATCCCCATCAAGCCGCCTCCTGGTATCAAAGCGGAAGTACCCCGACAGGCTGGACGACTAGCACCATCCTGCAAGGCAAAGAATTAAGCTACAATAATTTAGTAGATTTAGAAGCAGCAAGGCGGCTAATCGTAGAATTTCCCGACACACCCGCCGCCGCTATTCTGAAGCATACAAATCCTTGCGGCACTGCCTTGGGAACAACTATTTCTGAAGCGTATCAAAAAGCCTTCGACACCGATTCAGTCTCAGCTTTCGGCGGAATTGTCGCCCTCAATCGCCCGATTGATGCTGCTACCGCAACGGCCTTAACTCAAACATTTTTAGAATGTATCGTCGCGCCGGGGTGCGAACCAGAAGCCGAAGAAATTATCAATAAAAAGGCGAAAGTTCGAGTATTAATTTTGCCAGATTTGACTCAAGGGCCGCCACAAACAGTTAAAATTATTGCAGGCGGTTTGCTGGTGCAAGACTCAGATAATGTAGTAGAAGAAACTAGCAAATGGCGGGTTGTTACTGAGAAACAGCCGACGGCGGCAGAGTTGGAAGAATTGCTGTTTGCTTGGAAAGTAGCCAAACACGTCAAATCTAATGCGATCGTTGTGACGCGCGATCGCACTACAATCGGTGTCGGCGCCGGACAAATGAATCGCGTGGGATCGGTTAAACTAGCATTGGAACAAGCAGGAGACAAAAGCAAAGGAGCGATTTTGGCCAGCGATGGTTTCTTCCCCTTCGACGATTCAGTCAAAACTGCGGCTGAGGCGGGCATAATTGCGATCGTCCAACCGGGAGGAAGTATGCGCGATCGAGATTCCATTGAAGCCGCCAACCAACTCGGAATCACAATGGTTTTCACCGACATCCGCCACTTCTTGCATTAATTAAGTTCGTAGCAATGACATTTTGCACCTCTATTATGAACAGGCAAGATGCCTGTTCCACAAAGAGTTAATTCTATTGTGGGTTGGGCTTCTAGCCCGCCCTCAAGCAATGATTGAATTTTTGTTCTTCCATCTTCCTTCTTGCATCTTCCTTCTTTCTTCTCCCATCCCTCCATCCGTTACATCCGTTACAGAATCCGTTGCCGAACTTCCTTCTTCTTCTATAACTAACGGCTATGACTAGCACAATTCAACCGCAAATTAAACCCCAAGACGTAAAAGTCAAAATCCTGCTCACCGGGGGACATCAATGCACCGTCACCCTCAAATCTGATACACCACTATTGCACAGCCTGATCAAAACATTAGTCGATCGCACCCAACAAACACTCAGTTTTTCGCCCTTATTTCAAATCCCCATAGACGACGGGCGTTCCACCCTTTTTTTTCCCGCCGAACACCTAGTCGGATTAGTCACAGAACCCCCAATTTACTTGCAGCAACTGCAACCGCAGCAGCCTGCAACTCCTGTAGAAATTCCCGCAGAAATTCCCGCAGAAATTCCTGCCCCTGCGCCGCCGGTAAATGACGACTTAATATCTCGCTACGCCCAAATAGACAACTTTTTGACCCCTGCCGAAAAGAACAAACTCCTTAAATATGTCTTAGCAAAAGAATCACAATTTGTCACTACCAGCACCTCAACCAATGCCGAAGATTACCGCCGTTCGATGGTACTCCACTCGTTCCCCGAATTTTCCGAACTGATGGTTAATCGCATCAAAGCAATTCTCCCCGACGTGCTGCAAAAATTAAATATTCCCTCATTTCCCCTGGGTGAGATAGAAGCTCAGTTAACCATGCACAATGACAACAACTTTTACAAACTTCACAACGACAGTGGCTCGCCAGATACAGCCAGCCGGTTTTTTACTTACGTTTACTATTTCTATCGAGAACCCAAGGCTTTTTCTGGTGGCGAGTTGCTGATTTATGACAGCAAAATCGAGAACAATTTTTATGTTGCGGATAAGACATTCAGAACTGTTGAACCTCGCAATAACAGCATCGTATTTTTTCTGAGTCGCTATATGCACGAAGTTTTGCGAGTTAGCTGTCCCTCGAAAGCTTTTGCTGATAGCCGCTTTACTATTAACGGCTGGGTACGCAAAGCAAATTGAGGTTAATATCGATTCCGGTTGCACCGGAATGCTTGTTGACTGTTCACTGTTGACTGTTGACTGTTGACTGTTGACTGGTGACTGTTGACTGTTGACTGTTGACTGGTGGTCGAAAAACTGAATGGTTGAGTGTTAACTGTTGCCTCGATTTTATTATTGCGATGCAACCGGAAACGATATCACATAATTTTGTCATTCTGAGTGAAGCGAAGAATCTCAAACTATTGCCACACCGTTACAATGCGTAAGTCCCGATATCTGAGATTCTTCACTTCCCAAAGCCTACCCTCAGAATGACAGAATTACCTTACTCAAAACTATTTAATTCTTACTCCAGTGCTCCAGCACTTTTGAGCAATTTCACCACGCTGGAATAACGTTTAAACTCAGCCAGCATTAAAGCTGTATAATTGCCGGGATTTTTGTGGTTTAGTTCTGCACCAGCATCAATTAAAACCTGTACAGCACCGACACAGCCCCGATGTGCAGCCCACATTACAGCCGTTGCGCCCGAATCATCGAGCAAGTTGACATCCGCACCTTTTTCGACTAATAATTGGACGATCGCCACATAACCTCGATCGCACGCTTTCATTAAAGCCGTTTTCCCCAAATCCGCCGGGACATTGGGATCAGCACCGCCGTCAAGCAAAGCCTTCACCGTCTCGGTATGTCCGTGAAAAGCAGCCAGCGTCAAAGCCGTCTCCCCAAAGTTTTTCGCATTCAGAAACTCAGCCCGATTTGAGTTTACTTTTTGCAGCAAAGCCGATACGATCGCACTATGGCCGTGAACAGCCGCCACCAGTAAAGGCGTATCGCCCAACCGATTTCTCGAACCGACACTAGCACCTCGGTTTAAGAGCAATTCCACGACATCTTCGCAGCCTTCAACCACGGCAAAATTCAAAGCAGTTTCATCATCTTTATCCTTAGCGTTGATATCGGCGCCAGCATCGAGTAAGATATGGGCGATCGCCGCATTTCCCCCAGCAGCAGCGGCCATCAAAGCCGTGCCCCCATCTCCATTTTTCACATTCACATTAGCACCCGCACCAAGCAAAGTTTGCATCACATCAGTATTGCCGGAATCCGCTGCCAAAGTTAAAGCAGTTTCGCCGTTTTTGTCGGGAATTTCTACATTAGCACCAGCAGCCAACAGCGCCTCGACAACAGCCAAATTTCCCGCCGTCGCAGCCAGCATCAAAGCAGTTTTGCTCTCTAGATTTTTAACATTAGCATCCGCCCCACAATTGAGCAAAATTCGCACAATTTCAGCGCTACCTTGACGGACAGCTAAAAACAGCATAGAATTGTCAGCAACAGCACCCGCATCTGCCAAAGCTTTGACAACAGCTTGATGACCCGATAAACCAGCTATTTTCAGAGCTGAATCTCCATCTTTATCTCGCACATTTACATCAGCATTAGCATCAAGTAAAAGCCGGATAACATTGATATCACCTTTCAGAGAAGCAGCCATCAAAGCGGTACTTCCATCATCATTTTTAGCATTAACATCAGCACCCGCAGCGAGCAAGAGCCGCACAGAGTCAGCCTGTTTGTGAGCCGCCGCCAGCATCAAAGCCGTCAAGCCAAAACGCCTGCTCACATGGTTGACATTAGCGTCATTGTTTAGTAAAATACGCACGATTTCTGTATAGCCCTTTTGGGCCGCAAACATCAAAGCCGTCGTCCCCTCAGAGTCTTTGGCGTTAGCGTTAACACCCTTAGCGAGTAAAGCTTGGACGTGAATAATGTTGCCAGTCTTGGCGGCTTGAATCAATACAGCGTCTTGTTTAGTGGCAGGCATAATAGTCTCTCATACCGTATATTTTTACCGTCGCACGAGACGGCCTGACTGGTATGCTAAGTTTTATGAAGTATGTTTGCTAATCCTCAGAACACTATGAATCTCGAAATTCCTCAGTCAGTGAAAGTTTGGAGCCAATTCATCCACCCAGTTTTAATGTGGGTACTGCTGGCCATCTCATTTTATGCTTTGTATCTGGGCATTCAAATCCGACGTACCAGAAGTGCGGAAGGCGAACTCAAAAAAGAGTTAATTAAGGGCAAATTCAACGTCAAGCACCACCAGATGGGTTCTTTGCTGTTAGCCTTGATGGTTACGGTGGCGATCGTGGGAATGGCTGTCACCTACATCAATAACGGCAAGCTATTTGTCGGCCCGCACTTGCTAGCAGGGTTGGGAATGATGGCCATAATTGCGATCGCAGCCTCGCTGACTCCTTTGATGCAAAAAGGCAATGATTGGGCGAGAAACGCTCACATCTTTCTGAATGTTGTGCTCTTGGGGCTGTTTGGCTGGCAAGCGGTAACAGGCGTGGAAATCCTGCAAAGAATTATCAGCAAAATGTGAGGATTTGGGTAAGATTGCTAATCACTAATTGTTTTGGGGCGATTAGTGATTAGCAATTTAATTGTCAGATTATCCTGAGTCTCCTTGTTATACAATAGAGTGGCAGTTTAAAATAGCGACGGGGTGCGTGAGGCATTAGTTGCGTTTACTGTCATCTCAATTGGGGCGCAAAGTTTAAAGTTCGGGCGTTGCGGGCGGATAGCTGGTGTCAACGATGTTTTCTGGGGTTTGGGGAGATGACGGAGTATCAGAAATCTTGCTGATTCTTGGAGACAATAAGGTTCTGTATGCTTGCTGAGGATGAGTTGGTTCGTCAGGGTATTGTGCCTCTAACAAGCCCTGTTTTAACATCGGATTTACATAGTGGTTCCTTACACTATTTGGAGCACGACCCAATAAGTCAGCTAATGTTCGGAGTTGTAAGTAATGTTCGGAGCAAAGTTCTAAAATAACCTGCTCGACAAGCTCTTTGCTGGTACGACCTTTGTCGCGAATCGGTGCAGCAATCTTTCGCAGACGCTCGTAATGTTCGGAGCTTGATTCGTAATGTTCGGAGCTTGATTCGTAATGTTCGGAGCTTGATTCGTAATGTTCGGAGCTTGGTTCGTAATGTTCGGAGCTTGGAATCAGGGAAAGTAAATCAGGTTGACCTTTATTTGGTAAAGCGTACTGAGTTCCACGTCCACGACCAGAGCGTTCTAACCAACCATTATTTACGAATCGCTTGAGACATTCCCCTATATCTCTGGGGTGTTCTCGGCTATAACACTGAATGTCAGCATTGCTAATTTCTCCTGATTGATGTGCCAGTATCAAAATAATGCGCTCTAATTCTGTTAGTTGGCAGTAGTCATCTCCCACGATTTCCCTTAACTCTTTTTCGACATTTTCGGGAATCATGCTGACCATTGGTAAAGCAACAAAAGTCATCTCTAACTCTAACTTCTCTGATACCAAGGGAAACCATTGCTGCTCTATCCAAGCGCGGATAATCTTTCCAAAGCCCGATCCTGCTTTTTCTCCTAAGCCAAGCATTTGAAACATTTTTTGCAAGTTAGGATTGCGAGGATCGCTAACGCCACCTTCGTAAAGCTGCTGGAGAGAAATTCTCAGACGACCCGGATTAGAAAACGAAAAACCATTTTTGTACTTAGTAATTGTTAAAGGGCGAGTAGATTGATGATCTGCATGAATAAGAGTATTGACTAAAGCCTCTCGCAAAGCTTCATGCACATGAGTTTCGCCTCGACGAACGGCATCTTTGTCGAGTTGAAAAGGAAGTTCTAAATCATTAACTAAACGAGTATAAACGCGATAGTAGAAGTTAAACAGGTTAGGTTCCCACTTACCATCAAGTGTTAGTCTGTAAGTCCATCGTGTTTCTGGATCGTCAGAAAGTTGCTCTTGATAATCAAGTTGGTAGTGAGGCAGTGCATCTAAAATGCTTCGTTCCCGACCAAACATCAACAAAGCAGCAATAGTTAACCCTTCTTTACCTGTGCTGCGATCGCGACTCCATCCCCCTAACTGACGCAACAAGTCAGAATCGTCTAATGCCAGCCAAGGATGATCCGGTTCTCTAGAACTAAACCGTTGACGAAAGGATTTTAATGTTTCTGCATCGATATCGTTAAGGTCGAAACCTTCTAAAATTTGGATATCTTGAGGTGTATCATTGGCATCGCGCAACATTTGGCGAACTTCAGCATCAGTGCAACGGTAATCCCCGTCATGGTTGCGCTTATATGTCCCAATCATGGGATTATTGTTAATAAAAACCGGGCGTTGCGCTCTTGTTGCTCTGGGAACTTTAATGACAACTAAATTATGAGCTTCTATCTTCAAAGTTTGCAAGTCAGAATTGCCGCAAATTGAGAAGTTCAGTTTTTGCGAATTATTATGATTATTCCAAAACTCTTTAATTAAAACATTAGGATTGCGGACACCAGAAATTTCAAACCCTATCCGAGTTTCTTTGACCCCAAGAACAATATAGCCGCCATCTGTATTTGCAAATGCTGATACAGTTTTCCAAACTTCATTGGGGAAACCACCCTCAGCAGACTTAAATTCAATGTCTTGGTCTTCTCCAAGGTTTATGCGATCGAGTAATGTTTCTAAATCCATTTCCTTTATAGCCTCCGAAATGTCAAAATCTCTGTAATGTCAGTCAACATAATTCGATTAGCTTTAGCTTTATTATTCATTCTAGCCATGTGTGGACTTTGGTTTTGCTGGATTCTTCGACTTGAATAAGCCTTATCGTGAAGAATATAGCCAGCAGACTCCCACAAAGAGCGGATTATATCTGTAACCATTACAATTAAACCATTGGCTACATCCCGATAATTTGGAGAAATAACAGTGCAAAGAGTTCCTGTTTTTTGTGCGGTGGCACAATTTTTAGCAATTCTAGCGATTGCTATCTGCCAATCTTCTAAAGACATATTGGCTAAATCTTCCGACTTATTAGAATACTGTTGGGCAACCATTCCATAATAAGGAATGTCCATAACAATATAATCAGGATTGGCAACTGGAAAACTTTTTATCAAATCATGCTGAGTAATTAAATCTTTGTACTTCCCACGTGGAGTCAGATCCAACATTTTGATATCAAAATCGTAAACGTGTTTTCCCATCCACTCTTGACGAGCTTCATACACCCGACAAACCTGACCAGATCCAGCCATTGGTGCAACAACTAAATCATTAGGTTTAACGTAGTACCAAAAACAGTTCGCGTACAGTTCCCCTGGAATATAACCCCAAGTTTCTGTTTCGCTATCTTGTTCGTCAATTCGACCATATTTAACTTGAGCAAAATTCCAATTATCAGAAGGTTTGATGAGAGGACTAAAAAGAGATTCTGATTTACCTTTTTCTAGTTGTCGAACCGCATTGACAAGAGCAGTAACAGACAGAGTTTTCCGTTTCCTTGTTGCTACTTCCAATCTAACGTCAGTCAAGATTGCTTCAAAAGTTTCCTCTTGAACCCTAGAAAGTTTACGGCAACGGTTAGCCTCATCTTTTCTAACACCTAATTCTTTGAGTGTAGGAAAACTTGCTTCTGGTGAGTCAATTATAAATCCACCCGATCGATCGGCGCTTCCGTTAGATAGTTGATGATTTGCCTTTTTTTTCGATGGCATGGACTCTATCAGCAGTCCTAATACTCTTTCAGACCGAATGCGGAGTTCTGTTGCATCTAAACGAATTTCCCGTGATATCTCAACTTGTTTGGTTAGCTCCTCAATTGCTTTCGTGGCATTATTAACACAAATAGCATCATAGATGTTCTTGACCTTAGCTAAATCAGACTTAGCATCCATTAAGTATTTCACAATTTCTGCTTCTGTAGGAGGAGTTTTAACAAGACCTAGATGAAGCTCTTCTACTGCTATTTTTTTATTTTCCATTGTTCGCTAGGTCACTATTCCTTACTTAAAAGTGCTTTCGATGGGTGCATTTTAGCTTGTACAATTGAAGTGGAACCAAACAAACTAACTAAGGCTTCTCCACGTTTTAATTGTGTAACCAAACCAAGAATTTCTTTTGAGGCTCCTGGTAAAGCGTTCTTTACTTCATCTGCTTGCTTATGAGCCATAATGATGCGGGAGTTGATATTGATACTAATACTTTCTGGCAATGCACTAAACCTTTGCAAACCGTACCAAAAAGCGATGTTAAGACTACGCCCCTTTCTCATATTAGCATCGAGCATATCTTCGCAAGCTTCGCGCAACTGCTTAGAACCGCTAAAGATATCTTGTGCTTCATCAATTAAATATAAAATTGGCGGTAGATCGGGGCTAGACGCTTTAGCATTGTAAACTCGCTCTAACAAGAACGATAAAAATAAACCATAATCTCGCCCTTGAGTTTGCCCTACTCGGATAACATTTACAGTTTTTTCTTTAATTAATGATGGCACGTCAATTTCTGGAGCAGGACTTTTTTTAGTGATTCCTAATCCTGGTAACTGGCCGGGCTCCGTGTAATCTTCCATCCTATCCATCCAAGGCAGTGATCGGGCTTTTAGTTTTCGGAGCATGGGTCTCATACTATTCTCAGAAATACTACCACCACCTAATATGTTGGACATCTCATTTTTTTGCAGTTTACTAATCCACTCAATTGCATCTTTTAATGCCCAGTTCTTTTTATTGTTTTCTTCTTGCTTGTCTTTATAGGCATTCAGTAGCAAAGTCATATTTTCCTGGGGGACTTCTTCCCCTCTTTTATGAAAAAGAGCAGAAGCAAGTTGATAAGGATCGAAACTGCTGGCATATACATTTATTAACTTTTCGCTGGTGTTGGCTTTACGAGAATTATCATCCGATAGTGAAAAATAGCGCAGCGTACAATCAAATGCTTGAGGCTCCCACTTAGGATCGGTAAATTTATCTTTCTCATCGTTGGGTTTTTCTAAATCTTGGTAGTCCGGCTTATGGTCAAATAAGAAAACACAATAACCCATATTAATAGCAGCCCTGACAATATTACTATTGGTATTAGACTTGCCGTAGCCAGTGGTACCAGCTACCGCACCATGATGACGTAGCACTTGATTATCTAAACAAATTGGAATTGTATTTTCGGACATTATGCAATCACTCCTATTTCAAAATCCGGGTTAGTATCAGGAAGACCAAGATTGTCAATAATTTCTTGATCGGTTGCTAATCTTGTTGGACTATTCCAATTAGGTCTTGTGCGAGGTGAAGAAGATATTCCGTTATGAAGGCGAGTAATAATCTTCCCTTTAAACAGGTGTACACATTCACCCAGAGTAGAAGGAGTTGGCATCCCTCTTAAATATCTTTCTTGGGTAACAATACGGGTAGGATTTTCTCGACTTAATCCCATTAAAGGGAGGTTAAGATTAGCTTCTTCAATCCTAGCAAAATAATGGTATTGTGGATTATCCCAAACATCCTCAATAATTACAAAATCTAGTGCTTCAATCCGTTGATAGTTTGAACTATTAGGAAAGCCTAGCAACTCAACATAAGCGGGGTTCGCACCATAGCTATCAGACCAAGTAACCAATGGGGCAATTGGTGTAAAGTTAGGGGGAGTTTGATTTTGTTGATTATTTATGGACTCTGTTTCACTTAAAGAATCATTGCTATAAGTCATAATTACCTCATAAGACGTTCGTTCATTTCATCCAAAGTTTGTCCGGGATATTGTTCAGCTAGTTTCCCATAAAGGTACTGTTCAGCTTCATCAGGTCTAAACTTGCCTCTGATATCAGAATCTACTTTATCTAACATATATGGTATTTCATGTCCGGCCACTCCATTACAATCTTGAAACAGCATTGCGATAGCCCTTGGTAGTTGATTAACTGGACATTCAAAACCAAAAACTTTTTTACCTGGCTGGTAAATGCCTCGAACATATTGGTTAGCTACATCATCTAAAAAACTAACAAGACTAGGATTGCTACCCCAGTCTTGTAGCCGCTCTCGCAATAAATTTCCAACATTAGATATTAAAAACACTTCATTTTGTTGTAAAGCTCTACTAAACCATCTAAGTGTTTGCTGGCTTTGACGAATATCTTTAATCACTCCAACGCAGAGTTTGCCTGTATTATGTAAATCTCGCATAATCTGACGACCCTTTTCCTGAGTTACTAGGTTTTGAGTAATAATGGGTCCGTCCACATAGATAATCGGTTCCTGAGTTTCAATAGCCGCTACTCGTTCTTTATACTCCCTCCATGTATTAGGCCAAGATTTCTCCTGTGTGAGAAATTTAGTTTGCTCAATTGCCTTCGTTATTTCTTCAGTAGTTGGAATTCCTTGCGGTGGTTGCACAAAATTCGCTACTGTTCTAGTTGCTGTTAATTTTGTGTCAGTATTCCCGGCTGAGTTATAGACTCCAACTCCTACGGCAAAAACTTGAGTTAACACAAACTTAGTGTGAGGAAAAATAATTGTTCCATCAACAGCACCAATATTTCCGGCAATATAATTATCCCAAAACCATTGCGATTCAATGTTTGCCCATTCATCTCGTCTCAAAAGTGCTGGAGCGCCAACAGTTTGACCAGATTGTTTCAGGTTTTGCTCCATAATCTGACGCAAGCCTGGAATCCAAGGATCTATTGTCTCTGTAGCATGGATTAATTCAGGCACTAATCCACCCATATCAGGATGCCAATAGGTTTCAGTAATGTCAAATTCATTGTCTACAATTTGTGAAAATGTGACTGTGTTTAAGTTTTGTGGATTTGAATTTTGATTCATATCATATCATACCTAACATTTTCTAGTTTTTAAATTAAGGTTTACTGGCGATCGCACTTACCCCCTCAATCGACTTACTAAACGCTGATGTATCTGATCGCACCAAACCGGAATCACAGGCTCACCACAGCTCAAGGAAGCGATCGCCCTTGCCATATCAAACTCTACCAGATCGATCGCCATGAATGAGTTTCACCACAGCATAAACCTCCACGGCGAAACCGGATGCGTAAACTCTGGTTCCTTCTCCCTCAATGGACAAAACTCTGTCATCAGTGACAAACAGTTTGTTACTGTAGAAATTAAAAAAGGCGGCACCCAGATTTGAACTGGGGGTGGAGGTTTTGCAGACCTCTGCCTTACCACTTGGCTATGCCGCCGTCACGTCTGAAATTTGACGTTTTCTTATAGTACACCAAATCTCGAAAATTTTAACATACCTGTCAAAAATTTCGTGAAGCGCAGCTATCCCCAACGCGCCTGGGTTTCCCAAGGGTAGGGAATCGCCCTTTCCATATCCCCAAAACCCTTGTGGGAAGGTAATCTAGAACTATAGCAACGACCCGTAACACCAGCCATGACACCAGTTTCTCCCCTACTCGTCGCCCAAATCACCGACACTCACTTGTTTGCAGAGATCGATCGAGAATGGAAAGGCCTCTCAACAGCCCGCACCCTCCAAGCAGTTCTCGATCGCTTGCAACAGATACAGCCGCCGCCCGACTTACTCCTACTCACAGGCGACTTGTCCCAAGACGAAACACCAGAATCCTACCAGCGCCTCGTCTCCCTCATCGCCCCCCTCGGAATACCCGCGTACTGGATACCTGGGAACCACGACAACATCCCAGTTATGGCAGAAATATTAAATCAGTCGCCTCTTTCCCCAGAAAAATCATGGATGCTAGGAAACTGGCAATTTCTATTACTTTCGAGTGTGGAAGCCGGATGCGACGGCGGGCGGCTTTCCCCAGAAAGCTTGCATTGGCTCGACTCTCAACTGCAACAAACGGGCGATCGACCTGTTATCATTGCCTTGCACCATCATCCTTTGCCGATCGACTCTGAAATAATGGATGGAATGATGCTGCACAATGCCGATGAATTTTTCGCAATTGTCGATCGATACCCTCAAATCAAAATCGTTCTTTGTGGCCACATTCACCAAGAATTTCAACAACAGCGGGGGTCAGTTACCTACTTGGGGACACCCAGCACCTGCATCCAACTTTTACCCAAAAGCCATCCCATTATCCTTGACGAAATCCCGCCGGGATTTAGATTGCTTGAATTGGCGATCGACGGTACTTGGAAAACCAGACTTGAGCGAGTTGCCGAAGCATAGCCACCCTTTTAATAATTTTCCATAGCCTTAAAATAATTATTATCAAATTTACATTTTTTTGTCAATCCATCAACAGATAGATTGTGGTGAGCAACCCCATCTATTATTATATTTATTAACGATAGATTGCAGACCTACGTAAACTAGCAAGCTACGAACAAAAATCTATCTGGCAACATTACAAAACAGGAAAAACTAAATATATGTCTGAACTAAATGGCGTCATGATGCAGTATTTCCACTGGTACACACCCGCTGACGGCAGCCTGTGGAATCAGCTAGCGAAATCAGCAAAAGATTTAGCCAAAATAGGCGTTACATCCCTGTGGTTGCCGCCAGCATATAAAGGAACCGGCGGCGGTATGGATGTGGGTTACGGCGTCTACGACTTATTCGATTTAGGCGAGTTCGACCAGAAAGGGTCAGTACGCACGAAATACGGGACAAAAGATGAGTATTTGGCCGCGATAAAAGCTGCCCAAGATGCAGGAATTCGGATTTATGCCGATGTAGTCTTCAACCACAAATTAGGTGCAGATGCAGAAGAAGAAGCCGAAGCCACACCCTTCAATCCCGACAACCGGAATGACACCGTAGGCGAATATCAAAACATCAAAGCTTGGACGCATTTTACATTCCCCGGCCGCGACAAAAAATATTCCAGCATGGAGTGGCATTGGTGGCATTTTGACGCCATTGATTACAACGTTTACAACACAGAAACCCATGCCGTTTACCTGCTTAAAGGTAAAGAATTCGATCGAGGAGTAGACCTAGAAAAAGGCAATTATGACTACCTGATGGGTTGCGATTTAGATATGGACAACCCAGAAGTCACCGGGGAATTAAAATACTGGGGTGAGTGGTATGTCGATACAACAAACGTTGACGGCTTTCGCTTCGATGCCGTCAAACACGTAGCAGCAGAATTTTTCCAAGAATGGTTGGAACACGTCCGCCACTATGCCCAACGCGACCTATTTGCCGTCGGCGAATATTGGTCTTATGAAGTGGAAGCTTTGCACTACTTCCTAGAAGCAACGGACGGTAAAGTAGCCTTATTTGACGCACCCCTCCACTACAACTTCCACGCTGCTAGCAAAGCCGGTAATAGCTATGATTTGCGAACAATTTTTGATAATACCCTCGTCCAACAACAACCAGCCCTCGCCGTTACCTTGGTTGACAACCATGATTCCCAACCCTTACAATCCCTAGAATCAGTTGTCGAGGCTTGGTTTAAACCCCTTGCTTATGCTTTAATCCTGCTGCGGCGCGAAGGATATCCGTGCATTTTTTACCCGGATTATTACGGCGCAAACTATAAGGATACAGCAAATGATGGCAATGAATACGAGATTTGGTTAGACAAACATAAGTTTATGGTAGATAAATTCTTGTTCGCGCGCCAAACCTATTCCTACGGCAATCAGTACGATTACTTCGACCACGCCAACACTATTGGCTGGACGCGACTCGGAAATGAAGAACATCCGGGCGGCATGGCTGTGGTACTCAGTAACGGAGGCGATGGCACTAAGTTTATGGAAGTCGGACAACCGAATCGAACTTATATTGACATCACCGAACACATCAAAGAACCCATCACCACGAATGAGGATGGTTGGGCAGATTTTCGGTGTAACGCCGGTTCTGTTTCTGTCTGGGTTCCGCAGGCGTAAGGACTGTGTTAACAGCAAAAAGTAAAAAGCAAGATATCTTTTTACTTTTTGGTTTCATATTTTTAATAGCTAAAATCTATCTATAGTTAGGACTAAAGCTCTCTCTTTAGTCCTATTTTTAGGCGATGCGATCGTGTATAATATTATTTTACATAAAAAATTATGAAACTTTCAGAAAAAGTTGCAGTTATTACCGGCGGTGGGTCGGGAATTGGTCATGCAGCAGCAATTTTAATGGCCAAGGAAGGTGCAAAAGTTGCTATTATCGATCACATTTTGGAAACGGGGCAAGAAACCGTCCGCCAGTTGGTCAATGAAGGAGGCTGCGGGCTGGCTATTGCCGCAGATGTTGGGGATTCTCAGCAAATGCAACAAGCATTTCAAACAATTTTTGACAAATATCAAAGAATTGATATTGTGTTTGCAAATGCTGGTATTAACGGTGTATGGTCGCCGATAGAGGAGATAGAACCCGATGAGTGGGATCGGACAATTAACACCAACATCAGAGGAACATTTTTGACTGTTAAGTATGCTATTCCTCATCTGAAAAAACAAGGAGGTTCAATTGTAATTACATCATCGATTAATGGCACCAGAAGTTTCAGGAAAGTTGGTGCAACGGCCTACGCTTGTTCAAAAGCTGCCCAAGTAGCCTTTGCAAAAATGCTGGCGCTAGAACTCGCAGCCTGCCAAATTAGAGTCAATGTGATCTGTCCAGGCGGTGTGCTAACTGCAATTGAAGAAAGCACCGTTAAGCGCCATCTCGATCGCATTCCAGTCCCGCCTGATTCCATTCAAGACATGATTCCTTTGACGGATAATACCGCAGGTTCTAGCGAAGAAGTCGCCCAATTAGTGTTGTTTCTGGTATCACATTCCTCCAGCTTCATTACAGGTACTGAAGTCTGGATTGATGGTGGCGGTTCTTTGATTTAAAATCTCTATAGTTTATTTTTATCACTCGGCGGTTGAAACCGCTTCTTGTCAAACGAAGTCCGCCTGCGCGGACTAAGAAATAAGAATTTCTAATGACTAACTCTCCTTTGTTGAACAGCAGTTTGCAATGTCTGGGGCAGCCACTTATCGTACTGAGGATAAACAGGCAAACGCTTTACGAGTTGCCATCCCGATGTTGCTAAAATTTCTGTTAAAGTTTGGTGTTGCAGGTGAGGATAATCGGGATTAACTTCATCCCGCGGTCCAATTCCTCCTAAATCTCTAGCACCTGCTTCTAAACAAGCAAGTAATATGTCTGGCTGTGCAACTAAATTTGGGGGAATTTGCAGCCTGATTTCAGATGGTAAAATGCTGCGGGCGATCGCAACTACTTCGGGCATTTTTGTAGCATCAAAAACTTCACCGTCCCAACTTTGCTGATTTCCCGGACTGTGTGGCTGGATGATAACTTCTTGAATGTGATTGCAGGGCGAATGAATGCGGGCGATCGCCTCCAGCGTCTCAATCCAATCAGCCTCACTTTCTCCAATTCCCAGCAGCAAACCAGTTGTAAACGGAATCTTTAATTCCCCAGCCCATTCTAACTGTTGCAGCCGCAGCGCCGGCACTTTACTCGGTGCGTGTCGGTGAACAGTTTGTAACAAATGTGGGGCAAGCTGTTCTAGCATCAGCCCCATCGATACATTTACCTCTTTTAACAGTGCCATCTCCTCAAAGCTGAGCGGCCCCACATTAGTATGCGGCAAAAATCCCAGAGCAAGTGCCAGTTCGCACAAATCGTAAATCCGCTGCAACCAAGCTTTTCGCCGTTTACTTTGAGGATGTACCTCGCCGCTGAGGATGAGAATTTCAATTACACCTTGAGTTTGCAGCAGCAAAAGCTGTTTTTCGGCTTCTGCGAGTGTCAGCCAAGGACTTTGCAGCGGTTCTGCCCGAAAATTGCAATAGGTGCAGCGGTTAAAACACTCGTAAGTGGGAACCAGAGTATAAGCAGGGCTGTAGGTGACGTTGCGGGACATTCCTTGGGATAATTATCGATCGGACTTAGGATCGCGAATTAAATAACTTACAATTTTAATTGTTATTGTGGGATGGGCGTCCCGCCCGTCCCACTTTCAAGAGTGGAAGTTATTTAATTCTCATTCCTTACGCAGTAACATATATCTGTGCATTGCGAGTTTTGCGGTTGGCGATCGCAACCCTTCATCTATCTTAACACTGACGCCCCTCCCGAATCTCGTTGCCCCGGTAGATTATGAGTATTCTTCATTGGTGGGCGATCGTCCACCAATTCCGCCTCCTGCTTTTAAAGTCCTTATACAGCAGGCTTTGTAGCTTTTAACAAGCATAGTTTATGACACCTATAAGAAAAACTGTGCTTAAAAGGCCTTTACAAACTGAAATAAAAGCTTTATGTTTATTTACATGGCGGAACACAAAGCCGTCACGAACATTGAAAACCAAATAAAGCAATCATAAACAAATGACAACAACCTTACAGCAACGCGAAAGCGCCAATGTCTGGGAACGCTTTTGTGAGTGGGTCACATCAACCGACAACCGGATTTACATCGGTTGGTTCGGCGTCTTGATGATTCCTACCCTCCTGAGCGCCACCATCTGCTACATCATCGCCTTCATCGCTGCCCCTCCAGTGGACATCGACGGCATCCGCGAACCCGTTGCAGGTTCCTTGATGTACGGTAACAACATCATCACAGGTGCTGTTGTTCCTTCATCTAACGCCATTGGCTTGCACTTCTACCCAATCTGGGAAGCAGCTTCCCTCGATGAGTGGTTGTACAACGGCGGCCCTTACCAATTGGTAATTTTCCACTTCCTGATCGGTGTATTTTGCTACATGGGTCGTGAATGGGAATTGTCCTACCGCTTAGGTATGCGTCCTTGGATCTGCGTCGCTTACTCTGCACCTGTTGCAGCAGCAACCGCAGTATTCTTGATCTACCCAATTGGACAAGGTTCGTTCTCTGACGGTATGCCCTTGGGTATCTCCGGCACATTCAACTTCATGATCGTGTTCCAAGCAGAGCACAACATCCTGATGCACCCGTTCCACATGTTGGGAGTTGCTGGTGTCTTCGGTGGTAGCTTGTTCTCCGCCATGCACGGAAGCTTGGTAACATCTTCCTTGGTTCGTGAAACAACCGAAACCGAATCGCAAAACTACGGTTACAAATTCGGTCAAGAAGAAGAAACCTACAACATCGTTGCAGCCCACGGCTACTTCGGTCGTTTGATTTTCCAATACGCTTCTTTCAACAACAGCCGTTCTTTGCACTTCTTGTTAGGTGCATGGCCAGTTGTCGGTATCTGGTTTACCGCTTTGGGTATATCGACAATGGCTTTCAACTTGAACGGTTTCAACTTCAACCAATCGATTATCGACTCTCAAGGTCGTGTCATCAATACTTGGGCTGATGTCATTAACCGCGCTAACTTGGGTATGGAAGTAATGCACGAGCGCAATGCTCACAACTTCCCTCTCGACTTGGCTGCTAGTGAAGTCACTCCAGTAGCTTTGGTTGCTCCTTCTATCAATGGCTAAGTTTTAGTCTGAGATTGACAAAAAGCGCTCCTAGAAATAGGGGCGCTTTTTGTTTGGGAAAAAATATTTTTTTAGACTTTATTCATATCGTTTCCGGTTGCATCGGAATGATTTAACCGCAGAGGGCGCAGAGAACGCAGAGGGAGAGAATACAGAGATGAATAATTCCGATGCTACCGGATTTGATATCACATATCTAGTGGGAGCATCTGTGCTGCGAGTAAAAACCGTTTTTTTGGAGTGCGAGCATCCCGCACAGCACAGTATATACATATAGCGAGGGGGACGATCGCACCCAGAGTAAAAGCAAAACTGAGATGCTCCCTATCTAGTCTGGTAAAATAACCGTTATAACTTTTGTAGTGAGGACGGAAGTCCGAGCGAGTTTTATGAGGACTTCCGTCCTCACTATAAACCAATTTTATTCTGGTTGTTCGAGCGGACATAATATGATTAACGACTAATAACTAATAACTAATAACTAATAACTAATGAGTGATGACGATCGAGTTTGATGATTCCGATGCAGCCGGAAACGAGATTAGCGGTAAGGATTCAATGCACAAATGGCTTTCGGTGGTGGGGATTGGCGAAGATGGACTTTCGGGGCTCGGCCCGATCGCCTCTACCCTCCTCTCTCGATCTCAAATCGTTGTTGGTGGCGCGCGTCACCTAGCAATGCTACCAACCGATGACACCCGCGAAAAATTGGTTTGGGCATCGCCTTTGCAGACAACAGTTGACGAGATTCTCCGTCGGCGGGGACAATCTGTGTGCGTGCTCGCAAGCGGCGATCCCATGTGTCACGGCATCGGCGTCACGCTGTCGCGCCAGATTCCCATTTCGGAAATGACTGTGATTCCGGCAGCATCGGCTTTTAGTCTTGCTTGCGCCCGTTTGGGTTGGCCGCTGGCCCAAGCTGAGACTTTCAGTTTGACAAATCGCCCGATCGCATCGATCGCCCTTGCTTTGTCGCCGGGGGCGCGCTTGCTGGTGTTGAGCGCTGACCGACATACGCCAGCAAAAGTTGCCCAATTGTTGACGCAGCGGGGGTTTGGCAGCAGTTTGATGACCGTGTTCGAGCGGATGGGAGCGGGATCGGAACGGCGGATCGAAGGGGTAGCAGCAGCCTGGAATGCAGCGGATTTGGCTGATTTGAACACGATCGCGATCGCAGTTGCAGCCGATCGACCAACTGTGATTTTCCCTCGTACCTCCGGTTTGCCGGATGCTGCTTATCGCCACGACGGACAACTTACCAAGCGGGAGGTTCGAGCCGTTACTCTGTCAACGTTAGCACCGATTCCCGGAGAGTTGCTTTGGGATGTGGGCGCGGGCTGCGGTTCGATCGCGATCGAATGGATGCGGAGTCATCCTCGGTGCAGGGCGATCGCGATCGAACGCCATCCGACTCGATTGGAATACATCGCTGAAAATGCCTCGACTTTCGGCGTTCCCGAACTCGAAATCGTTGCGGGAGAAGCGCCGGAAGCCCTGAGAAATTTGCCTCAACCGAATGCTATTTTCATCGGTGGCGGTGTCACTGCAGAAGCTTTGCTGGAAACTTGTTGGAATGCTTTAGGTGAAGGCGGGCGATTAGTTGTTAATGCGGTGACAGTTGAGAGCGAGTTTAAAGTTTTGCAATGGCACGATCGTTATGGTGGGGAACTAATTAGAATTGGTATTCAGCGAGTAGGGGCGATCGGTTCTTTTCAGGGTTGGAAGCCGCTTGCGCCGGTGACTCAGTGGGCGGTTGTTAAGGGGTAATACCAATTCTGATGGGATCGGAATGATTTAACCACAGAGTACGCAGAGAACACAGAGGAAGAGATGAGAGAGATGAATCATTCCGATGAAGAGTGGATTTGATATAAAAGGCGATCGATCTTTTTCCAATAAAGCTATAATCAATAATATCCTCTGAAATGAGAGTGATAATGCCAGACGAATCATCTGTAGATCCTTATTTAGATCGACTGTTTGAAGACTATTCCAACACTGAAGTTCTCGAACTACAGCAATATCTGTCTGAATGGGATAGAGGAACTTATCGAACTGTGGCCCAAAGTGTGTTAGACCATTCACAAAGAAAAGGATTTGATCCACTCAAATATTTGCGTAAAGCACACAACTTCAACACCAGAGGTGCTGTAAGAGTTCCTCGCATGGGATATCGGCAGGATGGAGCCGCTGTTTACCGAAAGGGCTATGAGTTTTTAATTGTGCGACCTGACCAGTATGGTGTTGAGAAAATCGTGACTTATGGCATTAATGAGGAATAGCGATATGGCACAAGTTCAGAACAAATTAGCGATTCAACAAGATATTATTGTGCAACTTTTGGCACAGTTGAGGGTTGACTATCAAAACACTAAATCAGAGCGCAAAGAGATATCTCAGAGGTATCTTGGTTCTGAGGAAGATTTTTCGTTTCTGGAGGAGCTTGAGTTAGTAACAGTAAGTATTCGCGGTTATGCTAGTCAGATTGAGGAGCGCGCAGAGGTTGAGAATCGCGAGCAAGCGATCGCAAATTTACATCAGCTTAGGGTGTTCGATCGTTCTGCGATTGCTGAGTTTTATGCTGAAACGCGATCGGGCTATCTTCAAATGCGGTCTTATATCCGAATGCTAGACTATTTGCGGCTGCTCGTTTTGGAATATTTGCAGATGGAATAGAGTTCCAGATAAGTTAGTTTACTAGACACCGTAGCCACCTCGATCATCGGCAATTTCTTGCTCTAACTCAACTTCATTGAGGAGTTTCATACCGTTGGCGATCGCCCGTTGGCGAAGTTTCCACAGGGTTTGACCGAGTTGTGTTTTGGGGGTAAATTCAGGTGAAGATTTGAGCGCTAGAGCTTGGGTAAACTGAAGGACTTTTGCGCGATCGGCGGGGGCAAGTTCGCGCCAGTATTGTAGGAGGATTTCTTGGGGAGGCATGGAAACTTTTTGGGCGTAACTCTATAATTTATTTTACTCTTTTACAATCGATTGGGTCAATGCCATTGGCGATAATAGTCTAGTTTATGCCCATAATCTTTGAACAGCATAAGCATCAAACATTTCCTCGTGGCTGACTAAATAGGCATCTTCTGTCCACTACGCTAAGATGAAGGCAGGTTTACATTGTCTTATGAGGTCGTTATGACCAGTTCGCTATCATCTACAAGCCTTTCTCGCTATGTCACCCGCAATCCTGAAGTTTTGCAGGGGGAACCGATTATTGCAGACACTCAAGTTACTGTACGGGATATTGTGGTGTTTTGGAAATCGGGAACAAAGCCTGAAGAAATCCCACAGAAGTTACTTCAACTCGTGACGGCGGCTCAAGTGTTTGATGCCATTAGCTTTTATCTGGATAATCAGCCAGAAATTGACGATCGGATTGCTTGGTATGAGGCGCGTCCGATGTTGAATGTTTCACCTCTTTTGAGATGTAATCCGTTGCTGAATGAAGTCACGAAATATGTTGAAGCATATCGCCACGATCGAAATGCCGATATCGATTTTCCTGAGTCTGAGACCCTATGACTCAATATATTCTCGATACCGACCATATCACACTGCTGCAACACTCTAATCCACTCATATTGCAACGTTTTGAAGCTCTCCATACCAGGGAGGTTGCTATTACTGTCATCAATGTTGAGGAATTGATTCAGGGCTGGTTCAATGCAATTCGTCAAGCTTCGCAACCCGGACAGAAGCAACGCTTAACTTGGGCTTATGTAGGTTTGAGATCGGCTGTTAAATTTCTCAACGATATTCTCGTTCTGGATTTTACCGAGTCAGCTTACGAGCAATATTTGGCGCTGCGCCGTCAGGGAATACGAATTGGGACACAAGACTTGCGGATTGCGTCCATTGCTTTGGTTAATAACTCAATTTTAGTGACGCGAAATCGACAAGATTTTGCACAAGTGCCAGGACTGGTTTTGGAGGATTGGACATAACAATTGCCAAGCCCCGCTTATGTGGCATTTCCAACTTCTGCCAGATGCCAGAAAGTCATCCCATTTTCAGTATGACTGAGCAAAATCCCCAAATCTTCCAGGCTTTCCAGACAGTCGAGAATGACTTTTTGTTTGCGGCTGGCTGCTTTGAAATGGGCGGTGACTTGGGCGGCTGTCCATTCGCCGCTTTGGGTGCGGAATAAGTCGCGGATGGCCCAAAGTTGCTCTTTGAGGGTTTTGGGGAAAGGTTGTTGTTCCGTGGGGGCGATCGAGGTTTCGGTTTCGGTGGTGATGCCTGCAAGGGATGGTTGCACGTAGGTTTCGCCGGGGGCTTGGTAGTCGGGACGCAGCCAGCGAATCTGTCCGTTGCGTTCTTCTTCGGCGCGTTG
Organism: Microcoleus sp. S13_C3; assembly: GCF_036700905.1. Taxonomy (NCBI): domain Bacteria; kingdom Bacillati; phylum Cyanobacteriota; class Cyanophyceae; order Oscillatoriales; family Microcoleaceae; genus Microcoleus; species Microcoleus sp. S13_C3. The sequence goes on from NZ_JAUBPT010000015.1 coordinate 28,895, forward strand.
GGCATTGAGGGTGACGAGGTTTTCCAGGATTTGGTCGTCGGTGAGGGTGGGTTCCCAACCATAGGCGGCAAATACGGCGGCATCGAGTTCGTCGTGGATTTGTTTGAGGGTGGAGACTAGGGCTTTTTGGTTGAAGGCTTTGTCTTTGTCGTCGAGGGGTTCGCCTTGGCGGAGTTTTTCGAGGAGGTTGTACATCGCGGTGATGGTGACTTCGGGGTGAGTGGCTTGGACTCGTTTGCGGTGGCTGTCGAGGCGTTCTCCGAGTTCTCGGATGGTTTGTTTTTGGGTGTCGGTGGGGTCGGGGAAGGGGAATGGGTCGAAGCAACGATTTTTCTTATAACGAGGTCTGTTTTCTAAAGTTCCACCTGTTCTTAATGCCCAAGTAACGTGAGCTTTACTAGAAAGAACACCTAAAAAGTAAGCATCTTCAAGAGAAATAACTGTAAGCTGAACGTCTGGTAAAACATCACTTCCTAGAAACAAGAAGAATCTGTGCTTTGACGTATCGAGAGTCACGATGTACCTACTTATATCAGATACAGCATTTCTTAATTCCGGTCTATTTCTTTCAAAAAGCCACCAGTTATCTCTAATAGTTTTGTCCTTTTCAACGCTTCGACGCGGATAAACTCTTTCTAACAATATTTGATAAATGGCAGGATAATTTTGCTGTAAATAATCTTTATTTTTTATGCCATAACAGTCGATAGCAAATACATCTCTACAGCTTCCAGATAAATCTTTTCCATTACGATACGGTTTAATCAATCCCATGTCTGATGTGTTTAGTTGTTTCACTTCTTTTGCGATTAATATAAATCCAGAGCCATATATCTTGACTCCGTTACAGCATAGCTTTGACTGTGCAGAAAGTGGCTTGGCAATAGTTGTATCAGTCCCTGTCGTAAGGTCACTGAAAATTTTTCCTACATTTTTGAAATCCAACACTACTTCCTGAGAGTCATCTTCGGGAATTTCAGTTTTTATTTCACGAACAACCTTGCCTAATTTTACAGCAATCGATCTTGTTTGCTCTGTTAAAGTTGTCGCTACTGTCATAGAGATCCGAACTGCTGCACCATTGTCAGACCAAGGATGATCTGGAATCGCAAAAATGATTGCGACAGGATTTTCGTTACTGTTCATGTGATGCTCTAGCAGATTCCTAAGACGAGGCTGCCCAATTGAGTTAGTTGTTATAAATCCGAATATTTTTAGATTTGAACTTAAGTTTGAATCACGAACAAGAGTGGCTGCTTTATGCCACCAGTACATGACATAATCTACTGTCTGCGGAACTTCTTTGTAGATTTCTCTCAATGTCTGAACATAGCCATCTCCCAACATCTCCCGCATTCTCGCATTCCCAATAAACGGCGGATTCGACACAATATAATCGGCCTCCTGCCACTCGGCCGCCCTTGCATTCAAATACCGATAAATCGTTACTTTGTCTGTCGGATCGGGAATATCCTCGCCCGTCACCGGACTTTTCATCATCCGTCCGCCCCAGCGAGTTCTCACCTTCCCCGCCGCATCCACATCCGGTTCCCTCCCGTCATCGGCCAACACTGCATCCCGGCATTCAATATTGTTGTACTCGCGCAACACGGGTTCGATCGGCGGAATGTCCCCAAACCGCCGAAAATGCCACTGCAAATACCCAATCCAAATCACCAAATCTGCGATCGCCGCCGCCCTAGGATTGATCTCAATCCCCAAAAACTGACTCGGATTAACTTGAGCAATATCTAACCGCAACTGCGCCGCCCCTGTGACATCCTCCAAGCGCCGCAACACCTCCGACTCCAACCCCTTCAACAAATCCAACGTCACATAAAGGAAATTACCCGATCCGCAGGCCGGATCGAGAATCTTCACCTGTTGTAACTCCGTCAGAAATGCTTCTAAAACTGAGCTCGCCTTTTTCCTTTGATTTGCAGTCGGTTCCGATTCCCCCGCGTTTAGCAACTGTTTAACCTCCGCTTGTACCGCAATCCAGCGATCGCCCAAAGGCTCCATCACCACAGGCTTTACCAACCGTTCCACATACGATCGCGGCGTATAATGAGCCCCCAACTTACTCCGTTCCCTAGAATCCAGCGCCCTTTCCAACAACGTCCCAAAAATCGCCGGTTCCACATTGCACCAATCCCGCTTCGCCGCCTGCAACAACACTTCCAACTGCGCCTTTGTCAAAGCAAACGCCTGCGACTCCGCAAACAATCCCCCATTAAACCGCAACAGTTTGCCATGAAAGCCAAAACTCGTCCCCTCATTCATCGCCTCCCACAGCGCCTCTACCTCCGGCTTAAAAGTCTTCGGGTTGTGAATCCATCGCGTTTCCAGCGCCTGCGTAAACAAATGTTCTTTCAGCAACCCCACATCCTCAGCAAACATGGTGAAAATACAGCGCATCAAAAACTGGGCGACTTGCTGCGGATCGACATTCGCCTCCATCCGCTTCGCCAACTCTGCCAAATCTGCTGCCACTTCCCGCGTCACCCGCGCCGCAATTTTCTCTGGGTTGCGCTGCTGCGGATTGCTAAAAATATCGACAAACAAATCGAAAACATCGGCTTTCAGCAACTCGATTAGCCCGATTTCTCGCCGCGCCCCATAGCCGCCATAATCGCCGCTAAAACCCATCCATAATTCAAAATGATCGCCAATATCGCAAGTTAACAAAAACGGCGGTTTGCTGCTGAGACTGCGGGTATAGGCAACTGCCTGCACAAACGCTTTTTCCATCTCTCGCAAATAGGTATTTGTCCCCCGCTTTGCCGTTCCCTTTTTGCTCGTTGTTCCGCCCTGTTTTGCCTCGATTAAAAAATGCTCGGCTTTGTAAAAGTCAATAAACCCCGGAGTTACTTTGCCACTGGGGTGAAAAATTTTGACATCTTTGTCAAAGCAGTAGGGATCGTTGGGAATTCTGCCTTTATCAAAAGGGCGGTCGACTCCCAGCGCATCGCACATTTCGGCAAAAAACAACTGGTAGTTTGCCCGTTCGTTACCGCTAGAACCTGCCCAGCGCGTGATGAATGTTTCGACACGCAGGCGATCGGCCTCATTCATGCTTCAATTCTGCTGCTTGCTTTTTCCTGATTCTATAGTCCTCGACGCACGCGGGGGCGGGTTTATGAGATTGTAAATTATGGGCAATTATTGTAGGTGAACCCGCCCCTACAAAATTTACCATCATACAAGTCCCAATCAAACGGAAATGGCTAACAATTTTAAAATAAATAGGTTGGGTTTAACACAAGTAACCCAACCTATTAATAATGTAATGAAATCAAACTTCAGAGTTTAGCCTTGATTCACCACAGTCGGTTTTAAACTTTCCTGTGACTTAGAGCGATCTAAACCATTTTGAACTTCCACAGATTCCTTAATCGGTTTCCGGGCTTCAATTAAACTCAAAGCTTTGTTGACACTTTCAGGTAAAACCACTACCAAACTGCCGGCCGGCGCCTCGTCTAAAGCCTTGTTAACCGCCGTTGTTTCGTCGAGAATCAACTCGTATTCAACTTGAGATTTCTTTGCGGTTCCGGCAGAAATCGCCTCGGCAATTCCCTGGCAAATTAACTTTGCCACAACACCGGGTTCTCGCCCGCGCCTGTCAATATCTTCTTTGACAATGATACGATCGAACATCTCGGCCGAAAGTTTGCCCAGGGTGACAAAATCTTCATCTCGCCGGTCTCCAGGGGCGCCGATTACCCCGATCCGCTGCCCCGGCCAATTCAGCACGAAACTGCCCAAAGCTTTGTAGCTGTGGGGGTTGTGGGCGTAGTCGAGTAAAGCGTGATAGCTGCCCAAATTAAACAAGTTCATCCTTCCGGGAGTTTGACCGACGGATGCTTGGAAGCTTGACAAAGCAGCGCGAATATCTTCTATTTTCAATCCTTGGGCAAAAGCAGCCAAACAAGCTGCTAAAGCATTGGCAATCATAAACGGCGCGCGCCCGCCCATCGTCAGCGGCACGTTCACAGCCTGCTCAATTCTCAGCGTCCAATCGCCTTTCAAGATCGACAAATAGCCATTTTCGTAAATCGCTGCCAGCCCGCCCGCAGCGGTATGTTTGGCAACGAGTTCGTTGTCCGGGTTCATCGAAAAATATGCAATTTGAGCCTTGACACGCTGCGCCATTTGTGATACCAGCGGGTCGTCTGCATTCAAAACTGCATAGCCTTTGGGCATTACCGACTCGACGAGGACGCTCTTGAGTTTGGCAAGCTGTTCCACGGTGTCGATGTCGCCAATTCCCAAGTGATCGGCCGCGACGTTCAAGACGACGCCGACATCGCACTGATCGAAGCCGAGGCCCGATCGCAAAATTCCGCCTCTAGCCGTTTCCAGCACTGCCACTTCTACGGTTGGGTCAGACAAAATCAATTGAGCACTCTGCGGCCCGGTATTGTCTCCGCTTTCGACCAAATAATCGCCGATGTAAGTGCCGTCGGTAGTCGTGTATCCGGTAATCTGACCGGTCTGCTTAACAATGTGGGCTAGCAGGCGAGTGGTTGTAGTTTTGCCGTTGGTTCCCGTTACCGCTAAAATCGGCACCCGGCTGGGTTGAGGCGAGGGGAAAAGCATATCGAAGACGGCACCGGCGACGTTGCGGGGTAAACCTTGACTAGGGGCGACGTGCATTCTGAAACCCGGTGCTGCGTTGACTTCGACGATGACGCCGTTGACATCGCGCAGGGGTTGGGAGATGTCGGGAGTTACTACGTCAATGCCGGCGATGTCCAAACCGATAATTTTGGCGACTCTGGAAAACAGCCAGACGTTTTCTGGGTGGATTTCGTCGGTGCGATCGACTGCAATTCCACCGGTACTCAAGTTTGCTGTCGCCCGCAAAAATACTCTTTCGCCGGCGGGCACTACCGAGTCCATCGCGTATCCTTGTTTTTCCAGCAAATCCAGCGACAATTTGTCGATCGTGATCCGGGTGAGTACGTTGTCGTGTCCGTCTCCTCGCTGCGGGTCGCGGTTTACTTCTTCAATAAGCTGTTCTACTGTAGACTTGCCGTTGCCCACGACGTTAGCAGGGACTCGTTCTGCGACTGCTATGACTTGCCCGTTGACTACCAATACTCTGTGGTCACGGCCGACGTAATAGCGCTCGACTATCACGCTTTTTGTTTTTGATGCGGCGCTGGCTAAGTCGTAGGCTTCTTCTGCTGCTTCCCAGGAATTGATGTCGATCGTAATGCCACGGCCGTGGTTGCCGTCTAGGGGTTTGAGGACGATCGGATAACCGCCGACATCTTCGATCGCCCCGCGCAGTTCGTCCAAATAATTAATCACCGTTCCTCTTGGCACCGGTACACCGGCGCTGGCGAGGATATTTTTGGTACCTTCCTTGTCACAGGCAAGTTCTACTCCCAAAACTCCCGTCCGGTTGCTCAGAGTTGCCTGAATCCGCTTTTGGTGAACCCCGTAGCCGAGTTGAATCATAAACCGGGCGCTCAAAGGTATCCAAGGAATGCCGCGCGCTTCTGCTTCCTTAATCAGTGTTTCCGTGCTCGGCCCCAGGGCCGCCGACGCAGCAAACTCTCTCAGGTCTCTCAAATCTTGGACTAATTCTGCTGCTGGATAAGTGCCTGTCTCGGCAATGCTTTGGCACATCCGCACGCCCGCCCGGGCTGCATAGCGACCTGCTTGTTCGTTTTGATACTCGATTACTACTTGGTAAATGCCTGGGGTCGCAGTCTCGCGGGTGCGGCCGAACCCGACCGGCATTCCTGCCATTTCCTGAAGTTCTAGGGCGACGTGTTCGATTACGTGTCCCATCATTGTGCCTTCTCTGACCCGTTGCAGGAATCCTCCCTGATGGCCTGGTGAACAGTGATGGTCGTTCAAACTCGGAAGTGCGGCGATCAACCCTTCGTAGAAGCCAGGAATTTCGGATGTTTTTTTATCTGCCCACTCCTCTAAATCCAGACGCATCAGGACGAGTTTCTGGCGTCGGATGCTCCAGTAGTTGGGGCCGCGTAAGGTCTGGATTTTAAGTATTTTCATGGCAGTTAGAGGGGTATGGGGCGCGAAATCTTATAGATAATTGGAGCATTTATTCAATTTCGATCTAGATTGCTCGATAGACTGTTCGCTGCGAACAGTTTGGGAGTGAATTTCCAGTTATGGGCTACCCAATTTAAAATTTATGCTCATGCGATCGGCTAAAAACAAGTACAGGTACATGGCTAGCAAAAACTCAAAGCTCGAAGCTAGAATTTTCTGTGGTTCGGCCTCCTGGGGTCAGACCGTGGCTGCTTCGGAATCTATTCTATTGTGGTATCCATGATTCGGCCGGAATGCCGCCTAATTTCTGCCGAATCAATGACAAGAGATGTTCTACGTTAGTTGGCTGTGCGGCATTCGGGGGGCCAGCCCGACTCGGAACACGCTCCCGATGGCATTGGTTTGCCTAGGGGCATATTGTAGCAATCTCCGTGACACAGGACGTGCAAGCGCATATTGAACAGACTTAAGGGTTCTGTCGCTCCTACCATAGACTCATTGGTATAAAAATTTTCCCTAGAATCAACAATAGTCACAGTGCCTTTACCGAGAATTTTCATAGTATCGTCTCCCTCAAACAAGGCGCAGGTGTCTTCGTCAATACCAATAGCGAGGCGATCTGGATGGCAAGCCACAGCCGACAGCAAGCGAGCCATGCGGTTGCGGTTGTGAAAATGCTGATCTACGATGATCTCAGGAATAATGTTAAGTCCGTTTGCCATGTCTACTAAAGAGCGGTTCGGCGGGGCGCCACTCCCACCGCCTGCAATCATGTGATATCCCATCACCGCAGCACCCGCGCTGGTGCCAGCGAGGGTAATCTTGCCTTCGAGAGTTTCTTTGCGAATTTTCTCCATCAGCGGGGTGTCTGCCAGCAGCCCACAAAGCCGCAGTTGGTCGCCACCTGTGATGAATACGCCCGTACAGTCTTCTAAGTAATCTTTCCAGACGGGGTTTTCGCCTTGTTCGCGTTCGCGGATGTCCACTACTTTGACTGCGCTAACGCCCATTTCGTCAAATATTGTGCGGTAGCGGTTGCTAATTCCTTCGGGATCTCGCGAAGCGCATGGAACGATCGCCAGCCGAGCGTTTGCACCCCCAGCACGGCAAAAAAAGGTGTTCAAAATCTCTCGCCCGTGAACTTTGTCTTCGGCTCCCCCGATGACCATTATCGAGGTTTTTGTGCGCTGGGGAATATTGTGTTCAAGGGCTTGAGATGTCAACTGCTGCATGGTGTGTCTTCCTCTGTTGGATGTGAAATTCAATTTTGCCGTTGCTGTGGGTACAATAGGGCTTTTTAAGAATAAATTTTTGTTGGTGCAAGTGAGGTGCGATCGCCGATCGCGCGATCCGGCAGTTGTTTGGGGGCTAGTTTACTTGCAGTCGCTGTCATGAAAAACAGATTATTTTTGTACAAAACCGACCCGCCGACACAGGAAGAGAATTTAACTTGCCAAAATTTTCAGAAATTATAAGAAATTATAAAGAATAAAGCAATTACTGAAAACTGAACTCCCTCTAAAGGTCAAACTAGAGGTGAAGTCTCAATGAAATTCCAATAATTGTGCGATTTGACGTTGTTACCCTATTTCCAGAATTTTTCCGGGCTCCCCTAGAGTCGGGACTGATGGGCAAAGCCTTAGCTAAAAAGATTGCTGAGGTGAATTTTGTCAATCCCCGCGATTTTACCACAGACAAACACCAGCGAGTCGATGATGAGCCTTACGGGGGCGGAGTGGGGATGCTGATGAAGCCGGAACCGATTTTTGCTGCGGTGGAGTCGCTGCCGGTTTTGCCGAGGCGGGAGGTGATTTTGCTGACTCCCCAGGGGGAACCGATGCAGCAGGCGATGTTTCGGGAGTTGGCTGCAGAGCGCGATCAGTTGGTGTTGATTTGCGGTCATTATGAGGGTGTGGACGATCGAGTGCTGCATTTGGTCACTCGCGAGGTGTCTTTGGGGGATTTTGTGCTCACGGGGGGCGAAATTCCGGCTTTAGCTTTGATTAATGGGGTTTTGCGATTGCTGCGGGGAACTGTGGCGAAGGAAGATTCCCTAAAGTTTGAGAGTTTTGAGGACGGACTTTTGGATTATCCGCAGTACACTCGACCGGCGGATTTTCGGGGATTGAAGGTGCCCGACGTGTTGCTGTCGGGTAATCACGCAGAAATTGCTCGCTGGCGCAGGGAACAGCAAATTGAAAGAACGCGCCAAAGGCGATCGGATTTGTATGAGGTTTGGTTGCAGGAGAGGGAAGAATAGGAGAAAGGGCGATCGCACGAGTGGTCAATCGATTTTCGATTTTCGATTTTCGATTGACTTGCGCGAGATAAATGCGGGGGCTTGAGGATTTTCGATTTGAGATTTTGGATTGATTCCACGGATAAATCACGTGGCGGGTACCACCTTTGAAATTCGTGGTCAGAAACCTGGTTTTTTGCGGTAATACTTCGTTGTAGTCCACAGATTCGGTAAAAAACCAGGTTTCTTTGGTCTTGATGCGTCCAAAACCGTATATTTAAAAGCCTAATAAATTTTGGATTCGCGTTTGTAAGTCTTTGAGTTCAGGAGAGCGATCGAGAAGTCCCCATAATTTTCTAGCGTTTCCAGCATTAACCCTTCTCTCCCCCCTCCAACAGCTTTAGGATTGCCATAGCGGCTGAGGAAAGCAGCAAAAAAAAATATTTAACACTCGGCTCGGCATTAAAAAATAAATTCACTTATCTCCCTGAAAATATGAAATAATTGTCTTCTACTATACTTACCAAACCTTCCTTTTACATGAACATCCGCATCGGCAATGGCTACGACATTCACTGCTTAGTTCCTGAACGCCCCCTCATCCTCGGTGGCGTGCACATTCCCCACGAATTAGGCTTACTCGGTCACAGCGACGCCGACGTACTTACTCACGCTATCATGGATGCGATGCTTGGATCTCTGAGCTTAGGAGATATCGGGCTGTATTTCCCGCCAACTGACCCGAAATGGAAAGGTGCTGATAGTCTCGTATTGCTGGCACAAGTCAATCAGTTAATATTAGATAAAGGCTGGGAAATCGGCAATATTGATTCGGTGGTAGTGGCCGAACGTCCAAAGCTGAAACCGCATATTGAGCAAATGCGCGATCGGCTTTCTGCTGTCCTACAATTGAAACCAGACCAAATCGGCATCAAAGCTACTACAAACGAAAAGCTAGGCCCGGTGGGGAGAGAAGAAGGAATTGCAGCCTATGCTGTAGTTTTGTTAGTGCTAAAATAAAACTTTAATCTACGTTTTAGGAAGGCCAAAACCATGCAAACTGAAACCTTGGATTTAGAGTTACCCATAGATGCGGATATTATCGCGTTGGATAAGGACGATCGGGTAGTCGTGCTAATCGAAGTCAAAATTATTGAAGCTCAAGAACCAGCAGCAAAGCAGAGGATTGCTGATTACATGATATCTTGGATGAAAGCTGCGTTAGCGAAAATGTCCGAGCAACGCACCATCATTCCCTATGCGATGTTTGTTGACACCGAACAGATTCTGATTTTCAAATGGGACGGAGGAAATTTATCTGAACCTGTTTGCTCTCTAAACACTGCTGAGATCCTTCGCCCTTATGAGCCTGAATTTGGCAACAAACGGATATTTAAGCGATACCTAACTAGACTGGTTGAAGCATGGCTGCGCGACTTAGCTTATAATTGGAAGTCTGAGATTCCAACCGCGTCAGAACAGATAGCAAAAATCGGCTTGCTGCCACTGCTAGCAGGTGGGACGACAAAATCTGGGGTAGAAATTGGTGGCAATTTTATATATCGAGACTAACTTTCTGATGAGCATTGCTACGGGACGCGACCCTGACGCTAACAACTTGTTGGTGAGTGTACCTACATCAGTCAGCATAGCCATACCAAGTATTTGCTGCATGGAATCACTTTCGGCTTTAGAAGACGAAATTAAGCGACGCAACCGTTTTTTAGGTGAAATGGAAAAACAAATTAGTCAGCTAAAGCGAGATAAAACTTCCCCCTCTGCCCAGTCTCTTGTCTTCCACTTAGAGCAATCACTCACTGAAAACGAGGCTCTGATAAATGATATTAATGCACGTCTTTTTGCAGCTCTTGATTTGTTAGCCACAAAGATAGAAATGATTTCCTTAACAGCAGGCATACTTCAAGCAAGTTTGAATTCAATTTTTATTGAAGAAGACCCTACAGACAATTTGATTCTGCACTGCATCTTGAATCACGCACACTTACATCCTAATGAAGTCAAGGTATTTTTGAGTAATAATACAAAAGAATTTGGTCTGCCCAAAGTTCGAGATGCTTTGCGGGAAGTAGGGATAACCAAGTATTTTTCGCGCACTGAAGACTTTCTCGGTTGGTTACAATCTCAGTCAACCAATTTTAGATTTTAGATTGTAGATTTTAGATTCATCCCACGGATGAATCCGGGGGCTTGTTAGGAATGATGCGGAGCTTTTTAAAGTCTCTACAGATGAATCCAGGGGCTTGTGAGCATATTACTTTCGGTCATTGGTTATTTGTTATTGGTGATTGGGGGAGCATCTCATATTTGTAAAAATACTTCTTCTGGCTCCTTCCTTCTTCTGGCTCCTTCCTCCTTCCTCTTTCCTTCTTCCTCTTTCCTTCTGCCTCCTGCCTCCTGCCTCCTGCCTCAAAACTCCAATTTCTAGCGGAGGGCTGCAAAGGTGAGATGCTCCCGGTGATTGGTTCCTCGTAGTTGCACGCAGGTGGTAAACTAAAAAATTATGAAAATTTCTATGATGCTACATTCAAGACTGCGCTGGCTGGCGATTTTACTGGCTGCAATTGCCACCCTAACTCTGTCTGCGTGTACTCCAGCCCGATCGAACTTAGTAAACAGGCTCATCGTTCCCACCCCCAGCGGTCCGGGTACCTTTAACTACCCGCTAAATCAATCTGCATACAGCGTTTTTGGCTATATGTACGAGGGATTGATTAACGAAAATGGCTTGACATCGGAGTTAGAACCCGGTTTAGCCGAGTCCTGGGAAGTGTCTAAAGATGGCAAAAAGATTGTCTTTACCCTGCGAGAGGGTTTGAAATGGTCGGACGGCGCACCCCTGACTACTGATGACATTATCTTTAGCTATGAAAAGATTTATTTCAATGACAAAATTCCTAGCGGTTTGAAAGATACTCTGAGAGTTGGGATGAGTCGCGAATTCCCAAAAGTTAAAAAAATTGACAGCCGCCGCGTTGAATTTTCCGTTGCAGAACCCTTTGCTCCATTTATTAGATATGCTGGGGGAATCCCAATTTTACCAGCTCATATTTTACAGGAAGCTGTCGAAAATACAGATACAGACGGCAATCCTAAATTCCTGACTACTTGGGGCACGGATACTGACCCTAAAAAAATTGTCGGCAACGGTCAGTACCGAATGCTGAGTTATACTCCTAATCAGCGCGTGGTTTTGGAAAGAAATCCGTATTTTTGGCGCAAAGATGCAGAGGGAAATCCTCAACCTTACATCCAGCAAATTGTTTGGCAAATTATCGAAAATACTGACAATCAACTGCTGAATTTTCGATCGGGTGACTTGGATACTCTGAATGTGGAGCCGGAAGTGTTTCCCCTCCTGAAACGGGAGGAAAAACGCGGCAAATATACGGTCTTTAACGGCGGGCCGGATACTGGCAGCGTGTTTATGTGTTTCAATCTGAATAAGGGGCGCAATGCTCAAAATCAGCCGTTTGTAGACCCAATTAAGTCTCGGTGGTTCGCGAGTAAGGAATTTCGGCAGGCGATCGCCTACGGCATCAACCGATCCGCCATGACTAACAATATCTATCGCGGACTGGGCGCGCCCCTACATTCCCCAATTCCGGCGCAAAGCCCGTTCTACCTGTCCCCAGAACAGGGATTGAAAACTTACAGTTACGATCGGCAAAAAGCGAAAGAGTTACTGTTAAGTGCTGGTTTCAAGTATAATAGTAACGGCGAATTGTTGGATGCTGAAGGCAACAAGGTGCGATTTACTTTGTTGATGGCTGCGGGTAAAAAAGTGCGGGAACAAATGGCAACGCAAATTAAGCAAGACTTGGGCAAACTGGGGATGCAAATTGATACGCAGTTCCTGAGTTTTAACACTTATGTGGAAAAGCTGCGGTTGACGAGGAATTGGGATACTTACCTCGGCGGTTTTACGGGAGGTACTGAACCGCACAGCGGCTACAATATTTGGTCTGTTAACGGCACACTGCACAGTTTCAACCAGGGGCCGCAAGCCGGAGAACCGCCGATTAAGGGTTGGAAAGTTGACGACTGGGAGCAGAAAATCGATGATCTTTACGTGAAAGCTTCCCAGGAGCTTGATGAGGCGAAGCGCAAGGAGCTTTATGGGGATACGCAGCGAATTATAGCGGAACAAGTGCCGTTTATCTATATGGTGAATCCGCTGACTTTTGAGGCGGTGCGCGATCGCGTTTCGGGAATTCGCTACAGTGCCCTCGGCGGTGCTTTCTGGAATTTGTACGAACTGAAAATAGCAGAATAGTCAGCAGTCAGCAGTCATTAGTCATTAGTCATTAGTCATTAGTCATTAGTCATTAGTTATTAGTCATTAGTCATTAGTCATTAGTCATTAGTCATTAGTTATTAGTCATTAGTCATTAGTCATTAGTCATTAGTCATTAGTCATTAGTTATTAGTCATTAGTTATTAGTTTATGGAACCTAAAATTTTACAGAAGTTACTCGAATCTGTGGCCGCCGGCGATGTTAGCCCGATCGCAGCTTTGGATAAATTAAAGCATTTTGACTTTGAACAAGTCGGCGATTTTGCCAAAATTGACCACCACCGCACTTTAAGAACTGGTTTTCCTGAAGTAATTTGGGGCCCAGGGAAAACGCCCGACCAAATTATTGAAATTATCGAGGCGATGCGGGGGCGAAATCCTGCAGTGATGGCGACGCGAATCGAACCGGAAGTTTTCGAGCAATTGCAACAAAAAATACCCGATTTGTGCTACTACCAAAAGGCTCGAATTTGTGCAATTTCTCCTAATTCCCCAACTCCGCAGCATCCGGGTACTGTGACTATTATCAGTGCGGGAACGGCGGATTTGCCTGTAGCGGAAGAGGCAGCAATTACTGCGGAACTTTGCGGTTTTCAGGTGCGACGTTTGTGGGATGTCGGAGTTGCCGGGATTCACCGTTTGCTGAGCAACCGGCACGTTATTGCCGATGCTGATGTGTTGATTGCGGTTGCGGGTATGGAAGGTGCTTTGGCGAGTGTGGTTGCGGGTTTAGCAGATTGTCCGGTGATTGCTGTGCCGACGAGTGTGGGTTACGGCGCGAGTTTTGGCGGGATTGCTCCTCTTTTAACTATGCTTAATTCTTGTGCGGCTGGTGTGGGTGTGGTGAATATTGATAACGGGTTTGGGGCGGCAATTTTGGCTTGTCAAATTCTGAGAACTGCTGGCAAAGTGGGCAAAATTAACAAATAAAGTCCTGGAGGCACAGCATCTACATATAGCGTTTATAGGGGCCATCTCCATTGAAAAGCCCCTATCCCGGTAGATTGTGGCGATCGCCCTTTTTAACTTATTTTTTACTTAAGGGCGATCGTACTTTTCCTTCCTTTCCTAAATCAGCATGAAGTTAGCAGATTTAATGGTATTGGCACTCACTCCACTTATCACACCTAACTGCTCCCCTGTCAAGAGGTTTTTGATGATAGTTCCCTGAGTGTTTTGAGTTATTTCTAACTGTCCAAAACTCAAACCACCACCTAATCCAATCAAATCTTGACCGAGGGTAAAATCAGCGATTATATCAAATCCTTGACCGGCTTTTAAGGCAAAGATATCGTTGCCGCTACCGCCAATCAAACTATCATTGCCCATGCCTCCGTCAAGGAGATCGTTGCCTTTCCCTCCAGTGAGAGTATCGTTATCTGCGCCTCCGAAAAGAGTATCATTTCCGGCACACCCTCCCAGGATATCTGCTCCTTCATCACCGTTGATTAAGTCATTGCCTTCACCGCCGCAGATGGTATCTGAACCTAACTGTCCAAACAGGTAGTCATCCCCTTGACTACCAAGCATGATGTCATTACCTTTGCCTCCATATAAGGTGTCATTATCCTTACCACCATCGATGAAGTCATCCTCTTTGTTGCCATAAATGATGTCAATACCTTCGCGACCATGTAACAAGTCATTGCCTTTGCCTCCAAAGATTAAATCGTTACCCGACTCGCCAAGGATGATGTCGTTACCTTGATCTCCGTAGAGAATATCTTCATCTTTACCTCCGGCGATGAAGTCATTGCCTTGGTTGCCATTAATAATGTCATTATCGGCACCACCGTATAAGTTGTCATCCCCGGATTTGCCCTCGAATATATTGGCAGCATTGCTACCTAGTAATTCATCGTTTTGGGCAGTGCCTATTTGAAGGCCGGATGCGCCGAGTATGGTGTTTTCAACTGAGTTGGGTCGGTTTAAGTTGGGATAGGTAATTTGGTCGCAGATGCACTCATCGTCTGAGAGGTTATTAGTTGTTGGCGTGGGTGTGGGTGTTTCCGATGGTGTGGGTGTTTCCGATGGTGTCGAGGTTCCTGATGGTATCGGGGTTCCTGATCCGATCGGATCGATCGCTGTTGGGGTTTCGGTGCGGATTTCGGTGCCGATTTCGCCAGAGGTAGGTTGATAGGGAACGATCAGGTCTTTGGGGTCAATCGTCTCGAAGGTGGGGCGAACGGTGGGGTCATTCACGCTCAGTTGTGCCATCTTCTCCAGGATCTTTTCTTTGGTGTTGTCAGCGAGGAACTGCTCGATAGTCTGGGTTCCCGCTCCCAATTGCGCCAGTCCGACTGCGATTTGACCAACTGATACTGCCTGCAATTTGGTAATTTCCGTAGCGATCTCACTTAATGAGGGACCGCTAGCGGCGAGCTCCTGAACAATTTGATTGCCTAGGGCCATTATTGGTGCAGCAGCCGAGGTGACCCTAGCTAACTGCTGTGTGATGAGATTGCTGTCTTGCGTGACCACACCAGCGATCGCCGACTGTACGATCGCCTGAATTGTCTCTGGTTTGCTCAAGTCAACTGGAGTACCGGCTTTAAGCGTATCGGCGATCGCGGCGGCTGCCCTATTTCCGAGTTGAGTGAGCGGTATTTCCGAAGCCCCTTCAATAAGTTTCGCCGTCTGGACGATCGTGTTTTGCACCAGGATCATCGAGGCAAACACTGCCACACCCTTCGCGTCCCCATTGGCGATCGCTTCCAGGGGGTCGTAGCTGCCCAAATCAACATCAGCCGGCAGCCCCAGCGCCAATTTCACTTGAGTTTCAGCAGTTTCAGGGTCAATGCCTTGCTGGGCTAACTCAGCAATGATGGTAGTTAAAGGTGTCACCACCTCAGACTCGGGAGTAGAAGACAACTGTGTGTCTAGGGGCAAAAAGGTAGAGATATCTATCCCGTCGGCCATGACAATTTTGCCTTCGGTATAGTCGAGCTTGCCATCTTTATTGTTGTCAAACTTTTCTAGTTCTACTGTGAGGTCGAAGCTGCCATCAGGGTTGGTAAAGGCGAAGGACTCAGTATCATCTTGCACGCCATTGAAGTTGCCATCGAAGAAGACTTTTCCGCCACTGATGTAACCGTCAATGGCACGACTCTTGCGCGTCGAACCAGTTCCCAACCGGAAATCGGCCAGTTTCATTTCACCCAAGCGTTTCTCGTAAGCCGTTTTCCAGCTAAAGGGCCTGTAATACTCAGCCTTAAAATCTAGGGCGGCTTTGACATCACCATTGATTTCAAACAGGCTCAGCGGTTTGCTAATACGGGAAGTAATTTCTGAGGCACGAATTTTGCCATCGCCGCTAGTGCCCTTGCTCAGGTCTTCACCGACATCGAGCAAGTCAAACTTAGCATTCGCCTCAATTCCGCCCGTAAGATAAGCTCTTGCCACTTTAGCATCAACCCCGCCCCCAGCCTTAATACTAGCTTTGAGCTTGAGTTCATTTACATCCGGCCCCGTACCATCCGCATTTTGGCGATCGCTCACGTAGAAGCCATCGAGAACTTTAGAGGCATCTGAGGCCTTAAAGCCAGATTGTTTCCATTGAGAAAGTCCAGAAGTATCAAAGCCGAACCCAAAGTTCGCTTTAGCTTCAAAGTTTCCCTGTAACTTGCCGTTGACACCTACATTTACAACGGGAATTGAGTAGATAGGAAACGTTTGGTCAATTGTGAACTTAAAGTCTAGCTTCGGCACTTTATAGGCGAACAGGGTGACATCCGGTTTACCCATCAGTAAATTGATCGCGGTACCAGGATTGCTCAATATAGGTACACTCAGCCCATCCATCTTTTGGAATAGGGTAAGCAACTGTTGAGTCTTTCCCTTCGACTTCGATTTAGCTTGGTCAGTAGGAGATGCCGCTGTTTTGGTTTGAGTTGTCTTAGCGGTTTTAGTATCAGCCTTGGGATCGGTGGCGTCGAAATCTATCGCATAGTCACCCAGGTCTATAGCAATGTTGCTATCTTTAGAGGAAATATCTTTGAGTAAATCACTAGCCTTGCCGATAGACTCAAGGCCATCTAGGAATCGAGTATCAATATTTTTGCCTGCCAACTTGGCACCTGCTTCGACCAGCGTGACCTTGCCATCACGGTTTTGGTCAAACAAACTCCTGATAGCATTGAATTCAGACAGCGGTTTAATATCGCTGTTGAGTGCATTAATGATAGGACGAGCTGGCTTAACAATTTCATTGACTTTGGTAATAACAGGTTTCGCAAAATTCGTGACAAAACTCCCCAAGTCAAGCTGCATATTCTTGAACTCAACACTGGGTTTTTGCGGCCCACTGCCTTTCCCATCCTTATACGAAAGCGGCGAAAAACCTGCGTTGAGGTCGAAGTTGAATGACGGAATCGCCGCACTACCATTAATGCTGGTTTTTGCACTCAGGCCGAGGTTGGCTTTGGTGTCTAAACTCGTACCAATCAAGTCCGAGAGTTTATAGTTTCCCTTGCTGAGTTCAGTGAATGTCAGTCGCCCGTCATTTATCCCTCCTTGGGCGGTAGTTAAATCTTTCAGAGATGCCTTAAAGTCACCGGTAATTTTAGTGGGGTTAGCACCGTTGTTCGCTAGATCCACTTGCAAGAAACCTAGATTGGCCTTGCCCGTAAAATTATTGGCTAACCCGACTTCAGCGTTGAGGGCAAGCTTTGTATTCGTAGTATCGAAAAAGATCCCATTCTGATTCAGACCCAATCCCAAGGAAAAGTCGTACTTGAATTTGGCGCTGGCATCGCCCTGAGTATTCAATCCCAGCGCTGGCAGTCCCAAATTACCATTCAGTCTCAGGGTCTTTGCGTACTCTTTGCTGAGGCTGACCAGAACTTTGGCTTCTCCGTTTGCCCCAACTGAACCCGTAATTTTCAGGTTGGGGAAGTCTTTGCCAAGAGAAGTCTTGATAGTATCTTGAAACTTCATGTTATCCAAGCTTGGCGTGGCTTTCAGGTCGGTGATTAGCCTGTTCTTAATACTGTTTAGAAAATCAGGGGCAATGGCGTTGAGTTTATCACCCACCACCGGGATTTGAGCCGCCAGATTGTTGGTCAGGGACTCTTGCAGCTTGTTGAAGCCTAAATCAAGAGCGATGATATCAGTCTCATTGTCAGTATTAGTAACTGCGACATCGTTGGCATTAACACCGCTGTAAATAGTATCGGTACTGGTAGCGGGTGCGGTGACAATGTTGTATGCCACATTCCCATCTACTACAAAGTCATCTACTCCGGTGACAGTGACGGTTTGGGGAAAATACCAGTTATACGGAGTGAAAGTTAAACTCGGTTTATTTACAGTACCTTCAGCCGTGTTATCCGATGTCGTCCCGATCAACACATCTGCTGTAGGCTGGCTATCTAGAACTACCGAAAAAGTAGCAGTTCCCCCCGCTTCTGTCGTTCTTAATCCAGTGATGGTGAAACTACCTGGAGTGACAGTAATGCCTTTGGTGTCGTTGTCAGTATTAGTAACTGCGACATCGTTGGCATTAACACCGCTGTAAATAGTATCGGTACTGGTAGCGGGTGCGGTGACAATGTTGTAGGCAGCGTTCCCATCTACAAAGTCATCTCCTCCTCCGGTGACAGTGACGGTTTGGGGAGTATTCCAGTTAGCCGGAGTGAAAGTTAAACTCGGTTTATTTACAGTACCTTCAGCCGTGTTATCCGATGTCATCCCGATCAACACATTTGCTGTAGGCTGGCTATTTAGAACTACCGTAAAAGTAGCAGTTCCCCCCGCTTCTGTCGTTGTTAAACCACTGGTGGGAGTGACGATAATACCTTTGGTGTCGTTGTCAGTATTAGTAACTGCGACATCGTTGGCATTAACACTGCGGTAAATAGTATCGGTACTGGTAGCCGCAGCAGTGACAATGTTGTAGGCAGCGTTCCCATCTACTACTAAGTCATCTACTCCGGTGACTGTGACGGTTTGGGGAGTATTCCAGTTAGCCGGAGTGAAAGTTAAACTCGGTTTATTTACAGTACCTTCAGCCGTTGTATCCGATGTCGTCCCAATAGTGACATTTGCTGTAGGCTGGCTATTTAGAACTACCGTAAAAGTAGCAGTTCCCCCCGCTTCCGTCGTTGTTAAACCACTGGTGGGAGTGACGATAATACCTTTGGTGTCGTTGTCAGTATTAGTAACTGCGACATCGTTGGCATTAACACCGCTGTAATTAGTATCGGTACTGGTAGCGGGTGCGGTGACAATGTTGTAGGCAGCGTTCCCATCTACTACTGATTCATCTACTCCGGTGACAGTGACGGTTTGGGGAGTATTCCAGTTAGCATTCGTGAAGGTTAAACTCGGTTTATCTACAGTACCTTCAGCCGTTTTATCCGAAGTCATCCCGATTGACACATCGGCTGTAGGCTGGCTATCTAGAACTACCGTAAAAGTAGCCGTACTCCCGGCTTCTGTCGTTGTTAATCCAGTGATGGGAGTGATCGTAATGCCTTTGGTGTCATTATCAGTATTAGTAACTGCGACATCGGTCGCATTAACACCACTGTAATTAGTATCGGTACTGGTAGCCGCAGCGGTGATAATGTTGTAAGCAACATTCCCATCTTCTACACTCTCATCTACTCCGGTAACGGTGACGGTTTGGGGAGTATTCCAGTTAGCCGATGTAAAAGTTAAACTCGGTTTATCTACAGTCCCTTCAGCCGTTTTATCGGAAGTCATCCCAATAGTCACATCGGCTGTAGGCTGGCTATCTAGAACTACTGTAAAAGTAGCCGTCCCCCCTGCTTCCGTCGTTGTTAAGCCGCTGGTGGGATTGATATAAATTCCCGCAATATCATCGTCTTGAATCGTGGTGGTTATTGGAGAACCAATAATGTTACCAGTCCCAGGGGCAGTGGCGTTGCTCAGAGTGAGTGCTAGAGTTTCGTTAGGTTCGGTAATTCGATCGCCCACAACGGGCACTGCGATTGTTGCTATGGTAGCATTGGCAGCAAAAGTAACTGTACTACCAGTAGCAGTGACTCCGGTTCCGGTAACATTGGCGTTATTGTAATCTACGGCATTGGTTGCTGTTCCCCCAAAACTAAAATCAATGCTACTACTTTGGTTCGTTTCTCCGGTGCGGGTAATGGTGAAACTTACCACTTGAGTACCGCTATCTCCCTCAGTCACTGTGGCGGTACTGCCGACGATGCTGTAAGTAATATCGTTATCGGTAATCTGTGGATTCACAGGCCCGATCGCCAATGTTGTTGGATAATTGGGATCGGTACTGTTGGTAATAGCGTGGGTTAGTGCACCGGTATGGTTGTTTTCTGGTAGCGTGTCATCAACAGCACGAACGGTGACAGTTTGAGGAGTTTGGCCATTAACATTTGTGAAGGTTAGAATTTGCGTGGCAGCAAAATTCGTTCCATCTAAGCTAACCTGTGCTTGAGTATCCGCCGTCACAGTAACGTCAACATTGCTGGTGGGGAGGGTGTTCAATTGTAGGGTATAAGTATCTGTAATTCCCCCTTCTGTTACTTCGGTACTGCCAGCAGATTGAGTGACGGTAACGCCTGGAGAGTCGTTGTCTGTGTTGGTGACAGTGACATCTGCTGGGTTGAGATTGTTATAGTGTGTGTCGGCGGTGGTGGTGTCGGGGGCGGTGATAATTTGGTAGGCAATATCACCGTCAGCCACCGCATCGTCTACTCCGGTGATGGTGGCAGTTTGGTAAGCGTTCCAATTGGTGGAATTAAAGGTGAGGTTAGCAGGTAAAACCGTGCCTTCTGCTGTGTTGTTGCTGGTTAAGCCAAGGATGACATCGGCTGTGGGTTGGCTTTTCAGGCGGATGTCAAACGTGGCAATACCACCGAATTCGCTGGTATTGCCGCTAATCGGGAGGAGATCAAATCCAGCGGTGTCATTGTCGGTGATGGTGAAACTACCTGTGGTAGTTGTTCCTAATTGAAGGCCTGCCGATGGGTTGCTAATAGTTAGGTTGGCAGTTTCGTCAATTTCGGTGATTTGGTCGTCGGTAATGGTGAAGGTGACAGAACCGCTGCTTGCCCCATCAGCGATGGTTATTTGGGTGGGAATGGTGCCGGTGAAATCAGCAGCCGTGGCAACTCCCGTTAAGGCGAGGTCAACGGTTTGGTTGCCTGCTACAGGTGCGGCGGCGGTGGCGGTGACGGTGATGCTGGTGGTTCCGGCTTCCGTGCCGGTGGTGGGGCTAACTGAGAGGTTGACGGTGGGCGCGGGGATGGTGATGGTAAAGCTGGATGCTGTGGAAGTGTCTACGCCGCCATAGGTAGTGCCGCCGTTGTCTTGGAGTTGGACTTGTATGGTGGCGGTGCCGGGGCTACCGTTGGGGGTGTAGGTGAGGGTGCCGTCGTTGGCGACATCGGGGAGGGCGGTGAATAAGCTGTTGCCGTTTGTGATGTTAACGAGAAAGTCGTTGACGGCTTGGCCCGCTTCGTTGGGGCCGAAGTTGAAGGCACTAGCCCAGCTAGGAACGGTTTGGAGGGTATTTGTCGAGGTGGCTAGGGTTTGGTTGCCGGAATTGCTGAAGCTGGGTTGGTCGTTAATGCCATTAACGGTAATGGTGAAGGTTTGGGTAGTCGAGGTATCGACGCCGCCGTTAACAATGCCACCGTTGTCTTGGACTCGCACGTCAAAGGTGGAGGTGCCGAAGGCCTTGGGGGCGGGTGTGTAAGTGAGGTTGCCATTGGCGTTGTTTATAGTGGGCGCGCCGGAGAATAAAGCGCCGTTGCCGATGTTGCTGACGGTGTAGGTGGCCGTTTGGGCGGCTTCATTGCCAGGGCCGGGGTTGAAGGTAGCCCAACTTGTTAATGTTTGTTCCCCAGCATCTTCGTTGACTGCCGCTGGGCTGGTGGCGGTGAAACCCGGTTGGTCGTTGAGAGCATCGATAACTATGGCTTTGCTACCGCCGAGGGAGTTGGCTGTGGCTAGGGCGGGGAGGGTTAAATCAGCATTCGCAGTCAAACTATCTTGAATGGTGCCGCCGTTGAGGGTGAGGGCGGTGGTGGCGTATTCTAAGTCGAGGGAAGTGTCTCCGTCTTGCACTACATAGTTGAAGGTGAGTACAGTACCGCCGCTACCAGAAACGTAGTTGGCAAATTGGTCAGTTGTGCCTGTTTCTAGTTGCAGTTGAGGTGTACCAGTGACGGTGACAGCAGCATCAAAGGTGACGGTGATGGCGATGGTAGAACCTACACCGTAGCTGCCGTCAGGGGTGGTGGCGGTGACAGCAGTAACTTTGGGGGTAGTGGAAAGCAGGATCGAGGCGGTGTTGCTGTTTCTGTTTGCCACAGCTAAGTCTGGTTTGCCGTCGCCGTTGATGTCGCCGATGCTGACGGAGTAGGGGTTAGTGCCAGTAGTAAAGTCAACTTTGGTGGCGAAAGTGGGGGTGGTGGCTCCGGTGGTGGTGGTGTTGAGCAGGATAGAGGCGCTGTCGCTGTTGCGGTTCGCCACTGCTAAGTCCGGTTTTCCGTCCCCGTTGATGTCGCCGATGCTGACGGAGTTGGGGGTACTGCCAGTTGTGAAGTCAACTTTGGTGGCGAAAGTGGGGGTGGTGGCTCCAGTGGTGGTGGTGTTGAGCAGGATGGAGGCGGTGTTGCTGCCGCTGCTGTCCGTCGCTAAGTCCGGTTTCCCGTCCCCGTTGAAGTCGCCGATGCTGACTGATCTGGGGAAACCGCCAGTTGTGAAGTCAACGTTGGTGGCGAAGGTGGGGGTGGTGGCTCCGGTAGCGGTGGTGTTCAGCAGGATGGAGATGCCTGAGCCGCTACTGTTTAACACCTGACCTAACCCCACAGCTAAGTCTGGTTTTCCGTCCCCGTTGATGTCGCCGATGCTGACGGAGTAGGCCCTAGCGCCAGTTGGGAAGTCAACTTTGGTGGCGAAAGTGGGGGTAGTGGCGTTGGTGGCGGTGGTGTTGAGCAGGATGGAGGCGGTGTTGCTGCTGGCGTTCGCCACAGCTAAGTCTGGTTTTCCGTCCCCGTTGATGTCGCCGATGCTGACTGATCTGGGGCCACCGCCAGTAGTAAAGTCAACTTTGGTGGCGAAAGTGGGGGTGGTGGCTCCGGTGGTGGTGGTGTTGAGCAGGATGGAGGCGCTGGTGCTGTTCTTGTTCGCCACTGCTAAGTCAGGTTTCCCGTCCCCGTTGAAGTCGCCGATGCTGACGAATATGGGGTAACTGCCAGTAGTAAAGTCAACTTTGGTGGCGAAAGTGGGGGTGGTGGCTCCGGTGGCGGTGGTGTTGAGCAGGATGGAGGCGCTGGTGCCGTCGTAGTTCGCCACTGCTAAGTCCGGTTTTCCGTCCCCGTTGATGTCGCCGATGCTGACGGATTGGGGGTTATTGCCAGTTGGGAAGTCAACTTTGGGGGCGAAGCCTAGCACGCCGCTGTAAGTTTTGAGGGCCTTGGCGTTAAATGCTATTGGGGTGGAAATATCCCCGATTTGTACTTCTAGGTTCCAGTCTCCGCCTAATTGGGCACTGCCAGTGGGGTGGGCTGAGGCGGCGATGTTGGCTCCTGTTAGTTCGCTGAAGTGTTTGACAAATTTTAGTCCGGCTTCTCCTTTGGCGATGGAGCATCCATACAATAGAATATCGGCGTTTTGGGTGAGGGCTTGTCCCCACTGTTTTAGCTTTTGACTGAAATTTCCTAGATCCTTCTCATTAAGTACCTCGGCACCGAGTTTTAAACTGCCTTGGTTGCCGTGAGAAACTACATGAACAGCTTCAATGCCACTTTCACTAGCCAATGCTTTGGTAATTTGTTCAAGGCCACTACGCTTGTCATCTAAAATGACTATTTTGGCGTTAGCATCTGCGCCATCGATCAAGTTTTGATAATTCTGTACAGAGGGGTCAACGAAAATAATTTGCTTGTTCGGGGTTGATAAATTCATAATTGCTGCAATCCTTTATATCTATCGTTTACATTTAAGTCCGGCAGGGGTTGAAACCCCCGCATCAAAGCTTAATCTCAAATCCGGTGACATTGGAATTGATATTACCCACAGTCAGGACACGGCACCGTGCCAATTGGTGTCAACTTAAGCTGTGAGCCCGCCAAGTCCGCCAGGGAATGAATTCTCTGCCGGAATGTGGCTTCGCTACAATAGCGCTGGCACAACTATTTGTTGCCTCTGTCCAAAAAGATAAGCTATCAAATCGCTCAAACAAGTCGGGGGGTAAAATCGTTTTTCTCGGTTTAAACTCGACTTGGGCACGCACTTGATGTAACCCTTGTGTTTTGAGCTTATTATCAAATTCTGGCTCTTGATATTGAACATTCTCGAAATCATGCTAAAAAGGCTCTTCGCCCAGAAATTGATAAATTAGCGACATCGTTTTAGCCGATCCTATAGTTAATAAGTCGTAATCTACCAATAGAAGAGATGCACTCTGTTCGCTGTAAAAAGCTTCTTTAAGAGCGTTATAGGCATAGCCAACTAAACGCGAACCTTGACTTAATGCCTCGGTGCGACTGTAGACTGTAGACCGTTCCGCTGGATTATTAAATAACTGGGAAATATCAAAAGCGTTGCGCCGAATCAGTAGCTCGATACTATCCATAATCCAGGCGATATTTCTGACGCAGCAGATGACTTTTGCTTCAGGAAATAGTTCCCGAATTAAGGGCAATTTGCTACACCAAAGACGATTGGTGTCGAATATCACTTCTTTTTCAGCTTGCGGGTGGTAATAGGCAGAAAAAATACTGAGAATCAGTGCCCCTTTTTGTTCCAGAGAAATAAACGTGGAAAACTCATTGTCTTCGCTCATGGCTTCCAGCATTCTCTCCACTCAACCCCCGACGGGGCTAGTCATAGCTGCGTGAAACCGGGGATTTTGTCGTAGTAGTGCAGCCAGTAAAGTAGAGCATGAGGGGGGTAGTCCTGATATGAAGTGGGCTTTCACTGGCCTCCTGGGGAATGGGTTTCTTTAACATTAGATGCAACCTAAATGTATCATACCACCGACATATCTTTTATAACATATTTTTATTTAACACTTCGCAACCCAACACTTCTGGTTTACGATATCTTTACAATAGACCTCTTGCAAAATAATTTTGTGCTCTTATAGAAAGTTTAGAAAGTTTAGAAAGTTTTATAATCTAGCAGGCTGGGCAAGTTTAAGGAGATGCCAATCAACCCAATAATTCAAAGTTTGACCTACACTTGAGCAAACTTTTAAGGATAACACATATTTTTTTTGCAAGAGGTCTAAAGAAGTCGGGGATATTGTTATTCACGAATGATTTAGAAATGCTATAACAGGCAACTCTGGACACGGCACCCTGCTGTTTCTCTACCCCCAAATAATCCATCGAACTCGATGAGAGATATAACCCTCGTCCGATTAATTGTAGTCCAAGGGTACGGCGCCGTGTTCTGATGGTTCGACACTTCGGCTTCGCTCAGTGCAACGCTTCGTACGCGCCTACAACTGTGGGTAATATCAATTCGGATGCCACCGGATTTAGTATAAGGCAAAAAAAACCCGGTTTCTCCGAAAAATAGTGGATATCTCGCCTGAGATATTGACGCAGAAACCGGGTTTTTAGCCCCGCGTGGGCCCAGGACTATTTGCGTAATTCCTATCAAAACTATTCACAAAACCTCAGTTGCTCTTACTTGCCAGCCAAATCGGATAAGCAGAAGAATCCTCAGCTTTCAATTTTTGCGCCTGATAGCTCTTGCTAGTCCAATTAGCCACGGTTTGCAGGTTTTCTGTCAAACAACTTTCGCTGCCAAACGCTTCAAATCCCAAAGTCCACCACGCGCTGCCGTTAATGTTCAACTGAGTAAGTTCCACGGTGCAACCTTGGGGAATTGGGGCTTCCACAGGCACAGACATCAGGGAACCAGGGGCCGAAACTTGATAAAGACGCTGCGCTCGCTTTTTCTTGACTCCCACCCACTTTCCTGTCGCCAAAATATCCGCCGATATCGGCGCTATCGTGTCTGCACAAACCCACTTCAGCCACTTTTCGGCTTTGCCTTCCCAGCGGTTGCCGAACTGCATTGTCCCCAAATCTCCCTGACGCCACTTTACCTCCAAGGTTTTCCCACGCAGCTTCACTCCCAAGTAGTCGCAGCTTGGTACTAGCAAATATATGTCTTCCCGCTCTTCAGGAGGCGAAAGATACCCGCCGAGACTCTCGCTTCCAAACCATTGATTGATAGATTTTGGCAGTGCACCGCTATAAAACCACCGCATTTCCAGACTGGCCCGCATAAATTTTTCCTCCGTTCCACAATTTTCGTCAAACCCAGACTGGATTTGCCATACACCATCGACTTTTGTGCCTCTCCACTCTATCCTCCCCCCTCCGGGACCCAGAGTCTACCCACAGTCATACCATTTTAGATTTTAGATTTTAGATTTTAGAATTGGGAAAGACTGACTATATAAGGGTTGAGAGCTTGCCTACAGTTGCATTTTTTTTATAAACTGGTGTCAGATCGGGGTATTTAAAAAAAATTTCTCACAATCCTTTACATATCTTCACAAGTCTGTTACATTTATTTACAGTACACTAAAAACCATTTAGGAAAAAAAACATGACTAACCGAGGCTTAATGCTGGACGACCAAGGCAAAATGAACAATTTTGCGATCGAGCCGACAGTATACATCGATGACGAGCCCCGCACCGGCTTCACTCCCTACGCAGAACGCTTAAACGGCCGCCTTGCCATGATTGGCTTTGTTTCTCTCTTGGCTTTAGAAGTTTCGACCAAGCACGGGCTGATTAGCTGGCTGACTCACCTGTAATGATTTTGTTAACAATTAAACTATACGGCTATGGATCGCTGGCGTTACATAAACAGCGATCCATAGCTTAACTATTTTTAGCGGCAAGGTTTGGTGAGACAATTAAAATTAAATATTTTTGTTTTACCCTACTCGTAAAAAGAATGCTCAAACGAATTGCGGCAATACTTCTGGTGGTTCTCAGCCTCACCTTGACCGGTTGTGTGTCTAAAGTCACCGGGCTCAAAAGCTACGTTGATACTGGCGATGGTTATCAATTTCTCTATCCTAACGGCTGGCTGCCGATCGCGGTTTCTAACGGGCCCGATGTGGTGTTCCGCGATTTGATTCAGCAAACCGAGAACGTCAGCGTGGTAATCAGTCCAGTCGCGAAGGACAAAACTCTGGCGGATTTGGGCTCGCCGACGGATGTGGGATACAAGCTCAGCAAAAGTGCGATCGCCCCGAGTGATTCGGGCCGCGAAGCTGAATTAGTCAATGCAGAAGCTCGTGAATCGCGATCGAAAAACTATTACATTTTAGAATACGCCGTTAAGTTGCCAAACCAAGAACGGCACAACTTAGCGAGTGTAGCAGTCAGCCGCGGCAAACTTTTTACGCTTAACGTTTCCACTACCGAAGAACGCTGGCCAAAGGTAAAAGAAGCTTTTGAGAAAGTTGTTAAATCTTTCTCTGTTTATTAGGGCATAAGGCATGGGGCATGGGGCATGGGGCATGGGGCATGGGGCATGGGGCATGGGGCATGGGGCATGGGGCATGGGGCATTTGTTAGCTGCTACGAATAACAACTGACAACTGTCAACCGTCAACCGTCAACTGTCAACTGTCAACTGTCAACTGACTTCTTAATTTATGAAAATTCCAACTTTTGTATTAGCTTCAGCTTCTCCAGCGCGCCGCCGCCTGCTAGAAAATGCCGGCATTCAAGCTGTGATTTGCCCCAGCGACTTTGATGAAGGGCAAATACAAATGAAAGATGCCACTAATTTAGTGCAGGTTTTAGCAGAGGGAAAAGCTGAGGCTGTAGCTAAGTTTTTACTAGCTAATTCTCACCCCCAAATCCCCCATCCCAAATCGTGTTTGGTGTTGGGATGCGATTCAATTTTGCTAATAGATGGCGAAATTCACGGCAAACCCAAGGATGCGGAAGAAGCTATCTCGCGCTGGCAGAAAATGCGCGGTAAGGTTGGCGAACTCTATACGGGTCATGCTTTAATTGATACTAGATTCGATGACTTTGATCGGGCAAGGTCGCGATCGGTCATTCGCTATCAAGTTACAAAAGTTCATTTTGCGGAAGTTACCTCGCGCCAAATTGCGACTTACGTCGCTACCGGAGAGCCCCTCGCCTGTGCAGGCTGTTTTGCACTGGAAGGTAAAGGCGGCTTTTTTGTGGAAAAAATTGAAGGATGTCACACAAATGTGATTGGTTTGAGCTTACCTCTGCTGCGGCAAATGCTCACCGAAATGGGATATGATGTGGCGGATTTCTGGCAATCTTAAAGTTTGGTGGACAGGGGAGAATTTACATTGCCCATAATCTCAGAAATCGGGAGGCAGAGCAACAGTGAAATGCGTTCCCAGGCATAGCCTAGGAAGAGTATGAATTTTGCTTTTCCTCTTGTGGAATGGGCGTTTAGCCCGTCCGTGCTATGCAAATTAGCCTTGCCCACCAGTTGGTAATTATCCTAGAGCGATCGTCGCATCCGATACAGATATAAACTGAAGTTGATCCGGCGAAACATCCTTCACCAAACCTAAGATATTGCCGGTGCTAGCTTCTCTAATCACCGTCGCCTTAGTATTGAGCACTCTAAAATCCAGAGTTCGATCCTGGCCCGGAGGAAAAGGGCCACTGCTGTCGAAATCTCTAGCATCAGCAACCTTCAACAACCTTTCGCTCAAAACAATATCATTTAGCGTCAATCCAGACGCCAATCCCATTACATCACCTTCAGCCGGATTGTAGTCTAGAATAAAATCTGCCGGGACGATATCTAGAGTAAAATCCGGCTCTGTCGAACCAATTTCCCCCGAAGTTGCTCCCACTTCTCTGCGGAGGACAAATAAATCTGCACCTTCACTTCCCCAAAGTTTGTCAATTCCCGCATCACCAATCAGAGTATCGTTGCCGCTGTTTCCTACTAAATTGTCATTTCCTTGACCGCCTCTAACAAAGTCATTTGCCGTTCCTCCGTAGGCGTAGTCATTGCCTTGATTGCCGCTGAGAATGTCGCTGCCGCATTCTCCGTAAAGTTTGTCAAAACCTTGACCGCCACGAATAGTATCGCTGCCACAACCTCCGATTAAAGTATCTGTGCCCCTGTTACCGTTCATCAGTTCCGCACCACCGGAACCTCTGACAAAATCGTTACCCTCTAAAGCCCGCAAACCTCCGGGAGTATTCCGCAGAATTCCGTTGGCTAACTGAAATGCGTCCTTATTGGGAGTTAAGTCAAAAAAGTTGGGGTCGCTGCCTGGATGTGGCAATGGCCCTGTGAGTAATTTGATGTTTGGGGGATCAGCAATAATTGGGTATGAATTTTCAGCTAATGCTCTAATTTCTCCGAGATTTGTTTCTAACATTATAATTTTCTCCTGCTTTGATTGACGTTGTTGACATTTTGATTTTAACAAAGGTTCCAATTAAGATATATGCAGCAATCTGGGGTTAAAACAATCAAACTGGGATATGATGTGGCGGATTTTTTGCAATTTTAAATATTGTTTAATTTATGTCAGGAATCGGGAGGCAGAGCCTCGCTGATATGTCTTCCCAGGCAGAGCCTGGGAACGAGGATTGAGAGCCTTGTTGTTGTCGGATGGGCGTTTCGTTCCGCCCCTCCGTGCTATGCAGATTAGCCTTGCCCACCAGTTGGTAGTTATCCTAGAGCGATCGTCCCGTCAGACACAGAGGTAAACTGAAGTTGATCCGGCGAAACATCCTTCACCAAACCCAAGATATTGCCACTGGTAGCTTCCCGAATCACCGTCGCCTTAGTATTTAAAATTCTAAAATCAGCAGTGCGAGGAATTCCAGGAGGAAAAGGGCCACTGCTATCGTAATCTCTGGCATCACCAATTGTTAAAAACCTTTCGCTCAAAGCAATATCATTTCGCGTCAGTCCTCCCGCCAATCCAATTACATCACCTTCAGCCGGATTGTAATCGAGAATAAAATCGGCAGGCACTTCATCTACATCAAAATTGCCACTAGGAGGCGGTTGAAGCGAACCAATTTCCCCCGAAGTTGCTCCCAATTCTGTGCGGAGAACAAACAAATCTGCACCTTCACTTCCCCAAAGTCTATCAATTCCAGCATCACCGATTAGAGTATCGTTTCCACTCTCTCCTACTAAAGCATCATTGCCTTTACCGCCCCGAATAAAGTCATTGGCCGTGCCTCCATATACGTAGTCATCACCTTGATCTCCGCTGACAAAATCGCTGCCACATTCTCCATAAAGAATGTCAAAATCTTGGCCGCCACGAATAGTATCGCTGCCACAACCCCCGATTAAAGTATCTGTGCCGCTGTTACCGTTCATCAGTTCCGCACCACCTGAACCTCTGACAAAATCGTTACCAGCTAAGGCCCGCAAACCTCCGGGAGTATTCCGCAGAATTCCATTTGCTAATTGAAATGCGTCGTCATTGGGAGTTAAGTCAAAAAAGTTGGGGTCGCTGGCTGGATTTGGCAAGGGCCCTGTGAGTAATTTGGTGTTTGGGGGATCAGCAATAATAGGGTCTGAATTTTCAGCTAATGCTCTAATTTCTCCGAGATTTGTTTCTAACATTATAATTTTCTCCTTTTTTGATTGACTTTGTTGACATTATGATTTTAACAAAGGTTCCAATTAAGAAATCTGCGGGAATCTGGGGTTAAAACAATCAAATTACTGTCAAACTTGCCGGAAACCTTTATTCAACAAGCCTAGCTTATTGACACCCATATGCTCGTCCAAATCCGCAAATATTTTGAACTGTGCACCAATAATTCTGGGGATCGCGTACTCTATTACCCGTCAGCAGTCAGCGTGGGAAAACCCAGAGACTGCTAATTGTCATGAAACCTTGAATTAAGTCCGGAATAATTAATATGCTAGACACTGCGATCGAATCTATTCAAGCCAGAGAAATCCTCGACTCCCGTGGCCGCCCCACCATTGAAGCTGAAGTTTACCTAGCCAACGGTGTTGTCGGACTCGCCCAAGTCCCCAGCGGCGCGTCTACAGGCTCTTTTGAAGCCCACGAACTCCGCGACGACGACAAAAGCCGTTATGGTGGCAAAGGAGTCCTAAAAGCCGTCGCTAACGTCGAACACAAAATTGCCCCCGCTTTGGCTAATCTAGATGCGATCGACCAAGCGCTGGTAGACAAAACCATGATTGACTTGGACGGTTCCCCGAACAAATCCCACCTCGGCGCAAATGCCATTCTCGGAGTCTCCTTAGCCACAGCAAAGGCGGCCGCCGAGACTTTAGGACTCCCCCTTTATCGCTACTTGGGCGGGCCCTTGGCGAACGTTTTGCCCGTGCCTTTGATGAACGTGATCAACGGGGGTTCTCACGCTAACAATAATGTGGACATTCAAGAATTTATGATTGTCCCTGTGGGTGCGCCCTCTTTTAAAGAAGCTTTACGCTGGGGTGCAGAGGTATTTGAATCCTTGAGTAAAGTCTTAAAAGCTGAGGGTTTGCTGACTGGTGTGGGTGATGAAGGCGGTTTTGCGCCTAATCTTAAATCCAATCAAGCAGCTTTGGATTTGTTGATTGCAGCTATTGAAAAAGCTGGCTATAAACCGGGTGAACAAGTTGCTTTGGCTTTGGATGTTGCTGCTAGCGAATTTTACAAAGATGGGCAGTACACTTACGACGGGGTGGCTCATTCCCCGGCCGAATTAATCGATTATTTGGATGGTTTGGCCAGTCAATATCCGATTGTTTCCATTGAAGATGGTTTGCATGAAGACGATTGGGAAAGTTGGGTAGCGCTGACGCAGAAAATGGGCAGCAAAGTTCAGTTGGTTGGTGACGATTTGTTTGTTACTAATCGCACGCGGCTGCAAAAAGGAATTGATTTGAAAGCTAGCAATTCGATTTTGATTAAGCTGAATCAAATTGGTTCTTTGACAGAGACTTTGGATACGATCGACCTGGGCAAACGGAACAGCTATCGATCGATCATCAGCCACCGTTCCGGTGAAACTGAAGATACCACCATTGCCGATTTAGCCGTAGCGACTCGCGCCGGCCAAATCAAGACTGGTTCTTTGTGTCGCAGCGAACGAGTTGCCAAATACAACCGTTTGTTACGGATTGAAGACCAATTGGGCGATCGGGCAATTTATGCTGGGTCGATCGGTTACGGGCCAAAATAACACTTGGTAATCGGGCATCGGGCATCGGGCATCGGGCATCGGGAATTGGGCATCGGGAATTGGGCATCGGGCATCGGGCATCGGCAATTTACATCCTGTAGGGGCGGGTTTTACCCGAAATAATTGCCTAAAACCAACAATCTCGTAAACCCGCCCCACCCATTACCAATTAACAATTGCCCATGCCCCATGCCCCATGCCCCATGCTCAATAATTAAGGATAGAAAGCCAATTGTGGCAAACCCAAAGTTTCTTCCCAACCCATCATCAAGTTCATGCACTGGATGCCTTGACCGGCTTGTCCCTTAATTAAATTGTCGATCGCCGACAGCACAATCACCCTGTCAGTACGCGGATCGACTTCCACACCGATGTAACACAAATTTGTGCCGCAAGCCCATTTTGTTTGCGGGTAAACTCCAGCCGGCAACACTTTTACCCAAGGACAATTGCGGTAAAAAGCAGTGAAAATTGTGATTAAATCTTCCCGTACCAAACCCGGATCGCGCAAAGTTGCGTACACAGTCGCCAGAATTCCCCGCACCATCGGAATTAGGTGGGGAGTAAACTGAACTTTAATATCATGTCCCGCTAAATCGCTGCAAATTTGCTCGATTTCTGGCGTGTGGCGGTGGCGGCCAACGCCGTAAGCGCCCAGAGAACCCTCTGCTTCAGCCAACAAGAGATTAACTTCGGCTTTGCGGCCCCCTCCCGAAGCACCGGATTTGGCGTCGATAATTGCTGTTTCTGGCACGATGAGACCTTGTTTGAGCAAAGGTGCCAGGGCTAACAAACTAGCAGTGACGTAGCAGCCGGCACAGCCTACTAACTGAGCGTTTTTAATGCGATCGCGATACAATTCTGGCAAACCGTAAACAGCCGTGGCAGCTAAAGCAGAGTCCGATCGATCCCCGCCGTACCAAGCTTTGTAAGTTTCCAGATTTTCAAATCTGTAGTCAGCCGACAAATCCAAGACTTTGCAGCCTTTTTCTATCAGCGTCGGTGCCATTTTGCAAGCTAAACCGTTCGGCAGCGACAGAAACACAACTTCGCATTTTGCCGCTATTTTGTCTAGGTCGATCGCCTCGACTGTCAAATCAATGCAGTTAGTCAGGTGCGGATAAAGGCTGGAAAAAGGTTTTCCCGCACTGCTATCCCCGCCCAAATAGACTACTTCAGCCGCTGGGTGATCTGCCAGCAGTCGCACAAGTTGCACGCCGCCGTACCCTGAAGCGCCGATAATTCCTACAGGCACACGTCCAACATCTCCCATTTTCCTTTATCCCCTCAGCCGTTGAAGTCAAAAACGCTTGAACTTTTGCTGCATTGTAGTACCAAACGCCAACTTTGGTGGCAAAGAATTGTGTTGTTTTTTTTTGGACGTGCATTTTTGTTAATTTTCGGCTGTTTGACCGATCGCCAAAACCCTAAAATTAACAAACGGATGTGCGATCGTGCTATAAAAAAACTTACCTTAACCCCTCCACAAACCGGAGATTAACATTTTTGGCTCGAAGCTCGAATCTCGAAGCTCAACATCCATCCGTTAAATCTGTTAAATCTTGTACACGGCTTTGTTGCCGAACGAACAATGGGCATAGTTGTAGAGTGTTGATAGAAATTGCACAGCTAAAGGCTGAAAGTATTGATAAATGGTAAGTATATGATAGTTGTAGAAAACGTATCAAAACAGTTTGGCAGTTTCCAAGCACTCGATCAAGTCAGCTTAAAAATTGAATCCGGTTCCCTAGTCGCATTGCTGGGCCCGTCTGGTTCCGGCAAGTCTACACTGCTGCGGCTGATTGCCGGTTTAGAAATGCCCGACTCTGGCAAAATCTGGCTGACAGGCCAAGATGCGACCAATACTAGCGTCCAAGACCGCAAAATTGGGTTCGTGTTTCAGCACTACGCGCTATTCAAGCACATGACAGTGCGAAAAAACATCGCTTTCGGGATGCAAATTCAGAAAACACCGCCCGCGAAAGTCAAATCGCGGGTAGAAGAATTGTTGAATTTAGTGCAATTGGCAGGATTGGGCGATAGATACCCGTCGCAACTTTCAGGAGGCCAGCGGCAGCGGGTGGCCCTCGCCAGAGCCCTGGCTGTGGAACCGAAAGTGTTACTGCTAGACGAACCTTTTGGAGCTCTCGATGCCAAAGTTCGCAAAGATTTGCGCGCTTGGTTGCGGCGACTGCACGACGAAGTTCACGTTACCACAGTCTTTGTGACGCACGATCAAGAAGAAGCGATGGAAGTTGCCGATCGCATTACAGTAATGAATAAAGGTAAAATCGAACAAGTAGGCACACCAGCAGAAATTTACGACCATCCCGCTAGTGCTTTCGTAATGAGTTTTATCGGTCCAGTCAATGTATTGCCCAGCAGTTCAAGGATGTTTCAAGACAACGGCTTTGACTCAGCCAACCCGGAGATTTTCTTGCGCCCTCACGACGTAGTAATTGAAACTACAGAAAATAGTGCAACAGTGCCTGCCAGAATCAGTCGCTTGATTCATTTGGGATGGGAAATTCAGGTAGAATTAACCTTAGATGACGGTCAAGTAGTAAACGCTAATTTGACTAGAGAAAGATTCGATAGCTTGCACTTGCAGCCCCAGCAAAGAGTGTTCGTAAAGCCGAAAGATGCCAAGTCCTTTCCACTTTTTTATTCCATCTAAGAGCAAGTCTGAAAACTAAAGCTAAATTTAGATTGGATACTGCCTTTCAAAGGATGTGGCGTGGTGCGGTGTCTCTACAAAAAAAATTCTAGGGACACCGCACCGCGCCGTGTCCCTAATCTTTTCTACTAACAACTGTCCGCTGACTACTGCGCGCTGAGTTAGTCTTTAATTTTGCTGACAGCTTTTTTGACTTGTTGCTCAAAGGATGTAGCTTGTGTATTGGAAGGATTTTTCATTTTTTCAATGTCAGCGTCTCCCTGAACTTCGTTGGGCCCTTTGCTGGCTTTTTCTTGAGTTTCTTCCAAGGACATTGGTTTTTTCAGTACAACTTCTTGAGATTCTTTTTCAATTCCTAAAAGTTGGTCTTCACCTTTGGTGGGGCTGCTAGTAACTGCAAAAGCGGGGAAAGCATTAGAAACAAACATCAAGGCACAAAAACAAACAGCTATTAAACTGCGGACTAAACGCTTGGCAGGGAAGTTAAAGCTGATAAAAGACATACAAAATTTCTCCGTTTTTAGAAGTTTTGATCGCTAAGATTGTTAACAGGCTGAAGCTCACTCATATTCTGCACAATCTTTAACTCAAGTTTGAGAAAAGCAACCGTTGCTCTCTTTCAAATTGAGCTAATATATAATATTTAGCTGAAAAAGCGGGTATTTGAAATCCTTCTCAGGGAATATTTCTAGATGACGGGCGTCGATCGCCCCAAGACATTTATGTAGAAGGCACTTGTGTAGAATCAAAAAAATTCTACATAAGTGCCTTCGGATGCGGATCAGATAGCGGTATCAATGTCAGTAACGCGTATTATTGTGGGGTGGCGGCGGGTTTATTTAGCGTGTTTGCATTGTGAGAGGGCACTTGAGTGAACCCGCAGAGCGATTAGTTGAAAATGTTGCAAGATATTAAGACGCCCCCGACTCTCCACTGACTAATGACTAATGACTAATGACTAATGACTAATGGCTGCTGCTGTCGCACGGGAACTTGACATTTTGCTAGATAAGTTTTAATTTCTCCTACACTGAGTTGCCCGTAATGCAGCAGGGAAGCCAGCAGGGCTGCTTCTGCTTTGCCCTCAGTCACGGCTTCGTAGATGTGGTGACAGTTGCCGGCGCCGCCGGAAGCAATGACGGGAATTTCGACCATTTCGGCAATGCTGCGAGTTAATTCCAAATCGTAACCGGCTTGAGTGCCGTCCGAGTCCATGCTTGTCACCAGAATTTCGCCCGCGCCACGCTGTTCGGCTTCTTTGGCCCAGGCGATCGCATCTTTGCCGGTATTTTCTCGCCCTCCGCGCACGTACAGGTCCCAACCAGGATTATCCGCGTCTTGCCGTCTGCGAGCGTCGATCGCCACTACAATGCACTGATTACCAAATCGATCGCTCGCTTTGTCAATTAAACTCGGATCGCGCACCGCCGCCGAATTAATACTCACCTTATCCGCGCCCGCCCTCAATAAACTTTTAATTGTGTCTAAGGATTGGATGCCGCCGCCCACCGTCAAAGGGATAAATACTCGATCGGCCGTGCGGTACACCACATCGATCATAATATTCCGGTCTTCGTGAGTCGCCGTAATGTCCAGAAACACCAACTCGTCAGCACCCGCATCATTGTAAACCTGAGCCATTTCTACTGGATCGCCAGCATCCTGAAGATTGACAAAATTGACACCTTTGACCACGCGACCGGCTTTCACATCCAGACAAGGTAAAATTCTTTTCGACAACATACAATTCTCTTCCAATTTAACTTACTCGGCGGGAAGTCCCCCGCTATAACTGTACTCATCTTAGCGGTGGAATGAAAGCCAGGGTTATTTTTTGCCGTCCTGTTTGCGGTCTTGACTCCTAGCTGGAGAACGAGTTGGACAGGCAAGAAATAATCCATCTCTCAGATATCACAAAACAGTTACAATAAATAAAATTCGTTTTAAAAATTTGATAAATCATCATAAATGTCGCAATGATTGCCTCAACTAAGCCGTCAATCGATTTTAGATTTTAGATTTTAGATTTTAGATTTTAGATTTGAAGCATTAACCCCACGGAGAAATTCGGGGGGCAAGTTTCATCGGATACAGGTTTTTTATTTCACCGGTCCTGAGTCTGCGAACGAATGAATCCGGGGGCTTGTATCCTGGATGCTTTGGTCAAAAGCGAGATATAGGCCATTTAGCAGCTTACTCTAGCATAGAGGATTTTTACTCTTAGTGGTTCCCTACGCTCCTCACAAACAGTTCATCTCAGAACAACACACCTTAATCAGTCCGATTTGGGGTCTGCTAAAAAATTATTAATATTATTCAAAACGTTTCTGCTGGAATAAACTTTGGCACGCCACAGCTTCTTGCTTTTTTGCCCGATTTCTTAAAAATCGCTGATGGTCATAAGAATGGGGGGATGTAAAATAGACACTTTTATAAAAATTGTTTTTTACAGTGCAATTATGCTCACGGGTTTTACTTTGGGAGTATCACTTCTACTGGCAGTATAAGAGTAAAAGTAGAACCCTTACCCACCTCGCTTTCAACCAACGTATCTCCACCCATAATCCGAGACAAATTTCTAGTAATTGCTAACCCTAATCCAGTACCCCCATACTCTCGTGTAGTTGAAGCATCAGCCTGGGTGAACGGTTGAAATAGTTTTTCCATTCGTTCGGGAGCTATGCCAACGCCAGTATCACTTATCTTAAATAAAATATAGGGAATGGCTGATTTCTGTTCTTCTCCATCGACTATTCCATATTTTCTATATTTTTTTTCTACTCTAAGATTAATTATGCCTTTTTTGGTAAATTTGCTAGCGTTACTAAGCAGATTAAATAAGCTCTGACGTACCTTAGTTAAGTCGGTTTTCATATCTCCCAAATTCGGTTCACAGTTAACTACCAATACATTAGCATTCTTCTCCACCAGTGGCTTAATCATGGTGATGACTTCCCTAATTAAATCTGAGATATCAACGGTTTCTAAGTAAAGTTCAACCTTCCCCGATTCAATTTTGGACAAGTCAAGAATGTCGTTAATTAGTCCAAGTAAATGTGTGCCTGCACCGTTAATTTTTTTCAAATCTGGGATAAAAAATTTTTGATCTAAATCTTCGGCTTCTTCTTGCAACATTTCGCTATAGCCAATAATCGCATTGAGAGGGGTGCGAAGTTCATGGCTCATGTTGGCGAGAAACTGGCTTTTTGCAATGTTGGCTGCTTCGGCTGCTTCTTTAGCGGCTAATAATTCCACAGTCCGTAATTCCACTTTTTCTTCTAGCAGTTGCTTCTGTTGTTCTAGTTTTTTAGTTAGATGATATAATTTTAAATGAATTCTAATCCTCGCTAAAACTTCTTCACTTTGGAAAGGCTTAGAAACATAATCTACGGCTCCTACAGATAATCCATTGACTTTATTATGTGAATCAGATAAAGCACTTAAAAAAATTATGGGAATTTCGCAGGTTAAGGGATTGGCTTTCAATCGCCGGCAAGTCTCAAAGCCATCAATACCGGGCGGCATCATAATATCTAACAAAATTAGTTCGGGCGGATGATATTCTACTTGTTCAATCGCAGTTTCACCATCAATAGCAACGGAAACTTGATAACCCACCTCGGTCAATATGTGGGCTAGAACTTCTAGGTTATTGGGATTATCATCTACAATCAAAATAGATTGATTGTCTGAGTTTTCAGTCATACATAATTTACTGGGGATGGCATACATAAATTTACAAAATTTTGGGGGCTAGGGAGTATTTAGGTATTGCTCTATGTAAGTTCGCACCTGTTTGAGCTTGAAAGCTTTAGCAAATTCGCGCAGATGTTGAATAAAAGGGATAAACTCCTTGTCTATAAGTTCAATTCTCGTCAACTCTTGTAGTAAATCGTTAATCAATCCCTTACGACTAAGATTATACAATATTAGCAAGTCATCATGCGAAGGTGGCACAATCTCAACCACTTGTTTTGTCAATTCTCTTGTGCTTTGCGGTTGTAATTTCTCTTCATATATCCATTCTAATTTCAGGAGAGATTTGATCGTATTTAACAGGCTATCAGCTTGGATAGGTTTGGGCAAAAATTCATTAGCTCCAATCTCTATACTTTTTTGCATATCTGACTCGAATACACTGGCTGAAGACACGATAACTGATAAATTAGCAAATGATGGTAATTTTCGCAAACTTTTAACCATTTCATAGCCATCCATAATCGGCATAACAATATCACTAATCACCAGATTGGGTTGCACCTCAGCAATTTTGTCCAATCCGTCTTGACCATTTTCAGCCTCATAAAGTATAAATCCCATAGGGCTGAGTAAATTGACAATAACAGAACGGTTTTCCCAATGGTCATCTACTACTAGAACTTTGGGGCTATCGCCCTTAAAACCAATGATAACGCCCTGCTCAGAACTTTTAGTGTTTTTGGCCCATTCCTTAGCTTCTGGTAAATCTATCTCGAACCAGAAAACACTACCTTTGCCTAATTCACTTTCAACTTCCAATCTACTGCCCATCATATCAACAATCTTTTTGCTGATAGCTAATCCTAGTCCAGTACCTTCAGATTGCTTCTTCATATTACCAGACTGCTCAAATGGCAAAAAGATATTTTTCACATGAGCGCTCGCTATCCCAATTCCTGTATCTTCCACTTGAAACCTAATTCGATATAAAGGTAGTTTCCTGACCTCATCTTCCAAGAGTTTTGATGTAATTATAAATTTTACGCTACCTTTTTCCGTAAACTTAATAGCATTGCCTAATAAGTTAATCAATACCTGTCGCAATCGCTTTTCATCCGCAACAATCCCCACTGGGAGTTGACCTTCCATGGTATAGATAAAATCAATTCCCTTTTGATCTGCCCTAATTCTACAAATTTCAACTACTGCTTGCAGAAAAGCGGGAAAATGAAAATCGGTAGCATATATTTCCATTTTTTGGGCCTCGATTTTAGAAAAATCGAGGATATCGTTAATCAGAGTCAGTAGGTGAGAGCCACATTGGTTAATAATATTAATTCCTTTTTGATCTGACTCAACTATGTGTTTCGATCGCTGGAGAATTTGGGCATATCCTAAGATACCATTGAGAGGTGTCCGTAGTTCGTGGCTCATATTAGCTAGAAACTCGCTCTTAGCACGGTTAGCAGTATCGGCAACTTCTTTCGCGTGTTTAAGCTCTACAGTTCTGTCTTCAACCCGCAGTTCCAATTCCTCATTAGTTTTCGCAAGCGCGGCAAAAGATTCGCGGACTTGCTGAGCCATTTTGTTAAATAAATATCCCAAACGACCCAATTCATTTTGGCGGTTTACATTAACTTGAACATCAAGATTGCCAGCAGCAATACTCTCAGTTGCCGCCATTAATTTATTGAGTGGTGTAGAAATTTCTCGCCCTAAAATTAAGGACACAATAATAATTTCAATCAGTAATGCACTTAGCCCTAGCACTAGAATCATGCGAGCAGTAGCTAAGGCTTCGTGGGTGAGCAGAGATTTGGGGAAAACTGTGACCAAGTACCAATTTGGCTCATCAATTCTAGTCACACCCAAGTATTCATCATAGTCAGGATTGTCAATAATCATATTTTCCTGTTTATCAGTCCTGACTAATTCATAAATTCGCCGCAGATGAGCATCTCCTGATTGGGCGATGGAGAATTGTCCATTTCCATTTTGAATACTTTGCATAAGTTCTGGGTGAGCTACTAGCCGCCCATCGGCTCGAAAAATCATGTTGTATGTCCCTTTCAGTCCTTCATTAATAGTCCGTTTCTGCAAATCATCTATTAAAATATCATGCCCGATTGTAGCAATATGCTTGCCATCTACATCTAATGGTGTCACACAGGATGCCATCCAAGCTACAGCTACTTGGTCGTAATAAATGCCTGTCCAGACTGTTTTGCGTCCTGGATCGTGCATAGGGCGGGTAATTTGGAATGACTCATCATCTGTGACGCGGAACGATTCACTAGAAGGTGCTTTTAGCGACCAGGGATACTGGTGCATATAAATTATCAGACCATTCTCAGGAATTTGCGTATAGGTGTTAGCAAAGCGATTGCGCCAGGCTGGGCCATAAGCATTTATTGTTTTATAGAAAGCCACTATTCGTCGCTGCATTTCAGTATTAACATTGACATTTTTTCCGAGGAATAAGCCCCCAGTCTTGTCGATTTGAAACAGTTCAGGGCGATTGCGAATTGAGCCATCTGGATATTTGACAAAGTTGCGATCGAATTCAGCTTTTGGATCGCGCTCTGCTTCTGCTTTTAGTTGCTCTAATAAAGCTTGTTTGAGCAACTTATGATTATCTTCAGCTAAGGCAAATAAAGTGCGTTCCCGTTGACCCCTTTCTGTAATATATTTAGCAAGTCTATCTAGGCTTTCAGATGTCAGAGTTGAAACTAAATGAAAATAACTAACCGTAGTAAAGAAAACAATCACAGCACTGATTCTCCACCCCATCTGTGTCAGCGTCTGACGGGTTAAAGATTTCTTAGGTTTGGATGTAGATAATTTCATTGTCACCATGATATTTGGGGGGGGACTTTTTCCGGGAGGATCTATTTATGATTCAGCACTAATAAGGTGAAATGAGTAAATATTTGTGGCTTTCTGAGTAGTTTAGTCAAAGGAAGGTGTTCCTTGGCTGTTTTGTATTATTAGCTCAACGAGTCACCTTCGCCTGTATTACCTGATCTCGACATCAGGAATAAGCCTCAAACTATTATCCTTACTTGGCTCCATGAGTTTTAGAGTTTCCTTTTCTTCGGCAGTTATTGCGAATATTCGCAATAACTGCCTATATTGTCATTAAGTCTTCTACTTAACACATTATTGACAAGTGAGGAATTAGCTGTAACTAACACTACCAAAAGATTTGAACATATTCTCTTACATCGAACGCAGGTATATTATACCCCGTTGATATGTTCTATATCTGCGCTCTCTTGAAAGCTGATTCAAAGAAATCATATTCCCTGTGCAATTTTAGTTAGGCTGAGGCTGAAAACTCGGGCTAATAAAACTGCTCAAACAATTTATCAAAAGATATCACAGGTATAGCGGTTAACTAAGAATAACTCACACCTTCAGCATGAGTTCCAGTTGTTGCGGTGCATTATTAGGAGTTTCTAGCTGTCGCTTCAAAAGCAAAAAAATGAGGTCATTAAACACTTTTTTAGTGTTAATATGTCGCCGCACATCGTCAATCACCGCTTGCTTGATTTCCCCAGCCGATAAATGCCAGTTTTTGCTAATGACTTCACACATCGCCTCCACGCCATATTGTTTTTTGTGAATGTCTTTTGCTTCGGGAATACCATCGGTATATAGCACTATCCCCTCTCCTAGCTGTAGCTCCATTGAAATATGACTGATGAACTCAGCAATGTCATCGTGGAGGGCTATAGGAAAAAGTTTTCCCTCGCAAGCGACACCAATCTGTCGGGAGAGATCAGGGCAAAACTTCTGATATAGAAAGATTCAATAGCACCCTGATGCCAATGAGTTCTCAATATTGTAATAAAAACTCGGTCATTTTATAAAAAGCTTTCCAATCATGTGGGAGCTACCTGGTATTTTATCCAGCATTACAATGCTTCTTTACCCCTAAAAGTGTTTAGGGTTTTTCCTTGAGCGGTCAAATAATCTTAAAATTTAAGTTTGGTAACAGAACTTTCCTTGGCATCTTTAGCTAATTCACTCCGAACAAATGTCGAGTTTAGCACAGTTAGTCGGTGGAGTAGCTCACGAAATCAACAACCCAGTCCGGTTAATTTATGGTAAAATAGTCCATGTTAATCAATAGGTTTTACATTTACTCTCCCTGATTGAAATTACCAGAAATACTGTCGGCAATTCGCCGCAGAAATCCCATCAAATGTAAAATATATTGCTGTGCATATCAAAAAAGCATTAATCTTGTTTAGCAGATGGCATCTCTATAATCGCTTATATATTTTTAATAAATTATATTATTTATGTAGGGGCTAATTCCAGACAGCCCCTACATCATCTTTGCTCCCACTGGCTTATTTTTGCAGCGGATTGAGTTTCGTAACCGAACTTTCCTTGGCATCTTCAGCGCTATCTTTGAGGAAACCAGAAGCATCCTTAAAGGCTGCGCCTACTCTCTCTAAAATATTGGCATCGGGATCGCTGCGATCGAATACGGGTTGAGCCTTAGCAGGCTGTCCGTCTGGCGCTTCTAACAGAGTTTTATCTCCGCCGAGTTCGAGGTCGAACTTGTCAGTTTCCATCGGTGCAGAACCCGGATAAAGCAGCTTTGAGGAATTAGATTCACCGGTAGTCGAGGCCAGAAGACGATCGCCCACGATCGACAAATCAGCCCGATTCTTTTCTGCTTTAGCAGGCGATTGATTGACTTTAGGGTCAGTAGACATTTGATAATTCGTATATCCATCACCACCGGCCTTGTGAGGATTATTCATTCCTCCCATTTGGACGGGAGGATTCTCAGGCCGAGCACCTCGAACATCGCCCGAATTGCAAGCGGTGCTGGTAAACAGCAGTACACCTGCCATCAATACAGTCAAAAATTGACCGATACGCAGTCTTTTAACAAAAGCAGTTACAGTGTTCACAAAACTTTTCCGATTTTTTACTACTACTTGTTAAGAATAAAAGTAAACTCCCCATGCCTGCCTCTAACGGCGGTGATATTTTGGTGGGGGTAGCTATCGACTTTTTTCTAACTTTAGAGGGATTTCATAAACTGCGGAGATTTTTCCAGAGCAAAGCATAATGGTAGGGTGCGCCAGTTCCAATAGTTGCTGGAATTGAAGAGCTTTTTTGTTTTTGACACACCCTACAAGCTCTTAATTAGGGAATTTTTCGACTTTCGCTTCAGCTTGTAAAGTCAGCACACCAGCTTCCACATTTAGCTGCTGAATTCGCAGGGACATTCCCTCA
Source organism: Microcoleus sp. S13_C3 (assembly GCF_036700905.1). Classification (NCBI taxonomy): domain Bacteria; kingdom Bacillati; phylum Cyanobacteriota; class Cyanophyceae; order Oscillatoriales; family Microcoleaceae; genus Microcoleus; species Microcoleus sp. S13_C3. The sequence goes on from NZ_JAUBPT010000015.1 coordinate 72,273, forward strand.
AGTTCAAAATTTCGCAAGTTTAAAACCTCACCAGCTTTGTCCGCCAAAGCTGCTGTTAACTCCGGCGAAAATTCCTTGTTTTCGGGATACTCGACATCTTGAAGAGAAATTGCCCAACCGCCCCCTGCGATCTGAGGTTTTGATGTAAAATAAATTTTTTCCGTGGAGGCAGTTTCCCGCACCAATACCTCAGCATTTAAAGCGATTTTTCCGGCTAGCAATTGGCACTCAATAGTTTTAACGTCTATTGTCTGGTGTTGTCCCTCAACAGTAACTTTTAAGTTTTTCAGTTTCCTGCTGATGTATTCGGAATTAAAAGCGCGGTTGATATCGCTTTCTGTTAAAACAGCGCGTGCCGCACCGAAGGCAGGCCCGTTCAGTTCAATTTTGCCAAACATAGCGGTTAGCGGATTGACAGCAATATCCTTTATGTGAATTTGCAAATCTTCCACGCGCAAATCTTGTTGCATTACCAACCCTGTGCCCTCAACCGCAACGGCCTCTACTGAACCCTGGGCTAGCTGGATCGGATCGGTGTTGACTGTGACAGACAAAGTTTCGGATTCGTCTAATTTGCTCGCAATAGCAATCTCCGCCACTTTGTCGATCGCCTGTTCCCCTAAACTTCTATTTTGTTGAAGCACGCTCAGAATTCCTAATAATATTGTTTTCAAAATAGTAGTTAATACCTAAGTCATTTACCGTCTTCCTCTCGGCTGGTTTCTCGTCTGAAAAAAACTCAGCCAAAGACAGAGGGTTTCCAGAAAAGGGCTAAAATTAATCAGGTACTGTTCGGCGCACTCTACATTGACAATCAAGCATCCAGCATACCCGCCACGTGATTCATCCGTCCCAAAATAAAAAACCTGTATCCGATGAAACTTGCCCCCGAATTTATCCGTGGGGTCAATTCTAAAATCTAAAATCTAAAATCTAAAATCTAAAATCGATTGGGTTCGTTGCGAAGCGGTGAAAAATCAAAAACTCGGATTTTTGCCAAAAGTCTTTTCGAGAAGTTCGATCGCCCGCTACAATAAGTAAGAGCAGCCACCGCTTTTTGCAGTCAGGAACCTCAGCTATCAGGCATGAGGCTTGTAAGAGATTCTTGCGAGCCGTCCTGACGGGCCGTATACTTTCGAGGTCTACGTTTTTTGAGTCACGACACCCGCTTGATGCGAAGCTAGTCCCCTGTCTGTCATTTGCAGTTAAACAGTTTTAAGGTCACGCTTTACAGTGCTGCAAGTTTAACAAGCTCTCAAAACAAAGGCGCGTGCTAACTTTACCCGTAAGGGAGTTTTGGAGAAGACCACATCTCCACGGAGGGGCAACCATACCCCTCCACCCCAATCCAATGTAAAGCCGTCCTAGAAGGACGGGGTTTCAGGCTCATTTTTCTGATGAATTCAGAATCAACTCTCGCTAGACTACAAGCTACACTTCCCGGCGGAAAACTGCCTTCTAGCTACGGGGTATACTTCAAAAACACCCTCGTAGCCCTGTGTCACGCCCTAGAAGACCACATTTTGCAAACCAGTGGCGGGGACAAGAGCGAACTCCAACCCCTAGTTTTGGTGATGTTTCAGCAGGGAAAATGGTATTTACAGGAAGCCGATCGCTACCTAGATATTGCTAATGCCTCTCGGCGCGTTGTCATCGGTGCAGTAGCCGACAGCGGTTTCGCTACCCACAAAACCGCTCAATTAGAAAATGTATCTTTAATAAATCTCGATGAGAGCGACCCCATAATCCAAGAATGGAATTTAATCATCCTCGCCCCGACATACAAAGCAATGGTGCTTTGTCGCGAACTTTCAGACCAGGAATACTTGCCCGATGGCAAGCCGGAAGTAGATATAGAACGAAAGTTCTACGGTTTGTGGTCGTTTGACCAGTCTTTGGTGTCGGCTGCTGCAGAAATTTTTATAGAACAGACGCGACATTACAACGCCCCCCTAGCCGAAAGTTTGCTGGAAATGCACCACGAAATCCTGGCAACTAAAGGCCCGCCCTTGGCCGACATTAGTGGGGTGGTATCGCGGATCGTCACTTACCTGCAAAGTTCTCAGCAGCAAATGGTGGCAATTAACCGCCAAACCCGCGAGTTGTGGGAATTGGAAGGTCAAGCTTTGCGCGTCAGCCGCAATTTGAACGCTAACAAACTTCAAGCTTTTCTGCGGATGGCCCAGCGCGTAGACGAACGCGATACCTCCAATCCTACAGCGTCTTTGCAGGTGGCGGCTTTGTCGGAAACTTTGGGTCAAATGCTGGATTTGCCGGCTTTGCAGTTGCGGAGGCTGCGGCTGGCTGGATTGCTATTTCGAGTCGGCTTAGTTTCGGCCCCGAATGAGGTGTTCGATCGCACTCCCGATGCTTTTGACGAAGCAACTTTCTCGTTTTGGCGCGATCGCAGTTTCATTGGTTCCCAACTGCTGCAAGCAATGCCGGAACTAGCACCCGTAGCGGAAATTGTCAAGCATAAACTCGAATATTGGGACGGCAGCGGCAGGCCAGACGGTTTGCGAGCCGAAGCGATACCGATTGCTTCGCGGATTTTGGGGTTGGTCGCTTATTTTCAAGAACTGACTCAACCGCGTGGCGATCGTCCGGCTTTGAGTTTGAGCGAAGCTTTGGAAGAGTGCCGGGAACTGTCAGGCACTCGCTTCGATCCGGCTTTGGTGGAAACTCTCAGCAACGTCGTCAGACTGACAGAAATTGGTTTCATGCAGTTACCAACTCGGCCCAGCCAACTGCCGAATGTATGGTTGGAGGAGGGCGATCGAACGACCTCGGCCGCTCCGGCATTATAAAATAACTCGACTGTTGACTGTTGACTGTTGACTGTTGACTGTTAACTGTTAACTGTTGACTGTTAACCAACAACTGACAACCAACAACAGACAACTGACTAATGACTAATGACCTCGAAGCCATACGCAAAGGCAAAATTTTGATGTTAGCCGGCACTGATTTAGCCGGCCAAGACTTAGCGGGAGCGGATCTCGCCGGTGCTAACTTGTCTCAAGCCAACTTGAGTGGAGCTAATCTCGCCGGCGCTAACTTGCAGCGGGCAGTATTGCGAGCCAACCTCCGCGGCGCTGACTTGAGCGGCGCTGACTTGCGAGGCGCAGATTTTCGCAATGCCGATTTGCGGGGCGCTTCCTTCGCTAACGCTTTAGTCCGCGACGCAAGTTTTGGGGGTGCTTTTTTGACGGCGGCATCCATCGGCAATTTGGATTTGAGCGGTGTCGATTTGCGCGGTGCCGATTTGCGGGGCGCTGCTTTGGCTAGGGCAATTTTGCTTGGTGCCGATTTGAGCCATGCTAATTTGTCCGGCGCTGATTTGTCGGGAGCTGACTTGGAAGAAGCGATCCTGAATGGAGCCGTACTGCGGGGCGCTAACCTGACGGGGGCTAATTTGCTTTGCGCCATGATGGAAAAAACCCTTTGGGATGGAGCTTTGCTCGATCGCGCTTGTCTCCAAGGCACCCCCCTGAGCCTTTAAATTTCAAGAATGTTGTTTAGAAGACAGACAAAAAACAAGATCTGCTTATGAGGTGAATAAGCACAAGCGATTTTTACATTTCTTAATATAGGGTTATAATGGCGACTGTAGATGAGCAAACGAATAAATGGTAGCAGCTTTGTTTAGCGGTACATCCTTTCAAGGTCAAAGTGGCGATCGCCTTGTTAGTAAAGTAGCAGGAGCTGCGATCGCAGCCTTATTCAAGCGTTCAGAAAAGGCCGAGGCCAACATCCGAGTCGAACCAGTAGCCAAACTCTTGCAGGGAAGCATCGACGGTTTCGACTTCGTTGGCAAAGGTATGTTGATGTACAACGGCCTTCGCATAGAAGTGATGGAACTCTACCTGCAAGCACTCTCCATTGATTTTGGAGCGATTTTTGCAGGTCAAGTGAAATTACGGCAGCCTACCCAGGCAAATATGCGAGTAGTCTTAAGTCGATCGGATTTAACCACCTCATTCAATACACCTTTTGTAGTTGAAAAACTCCAGAAGCTGAAGTACCAAGAGCAATCTCTGCACTTTCAAAACACTGAAGTCAGCTTCGGAACCGACAAATCAATTCGGCTTCAGTCCGAAATTACCGTAGGCGATGCCAGCGAGCCGGTCAAAATAGATATTACAGCTCAATTGCAAGTAGAAGACCGGCGTAAAATCCAATTTGTCAGCGTTACTTACGGCGGTGACGGGCAAGCAGTAGACTTGGGTCAAGCTATAATTGCCCACGTAAATAACTTGCTAGACTTAGACAAATTTGCCTTAGAAGGCACTCAACTGCGAGTAGACCGCTGCCGAGTTCAGAATGACGAGCTGGTTTTCTACGGTTGGGCTGGTATCGAACAGTTCCCCAAAGGCAAGCGCTAAACCTCAGCCTGCTGAGCTGGCCAAATCCGATTTGTTTGAGAAATTTTATAGCTTAACAGCAAAACCCGCGTAGGCGGGTTTTGCTATTTTAGCGACAGTTTTTAAGCTGTGGCGCTGCTAGGGTAAGGTCGCGCTATAGTCTCGATCGCAAAAATTGGGTACACCCAAACCTGTGTGGCCAAGCTATATGTCACTGCATTACTCACAAGTTAAGCTAAAAGCACTATTGTCAATGAGTAATTTTACTCATTTTTTACCTGTTGACCCAATTAA
>NZ_JAUBPT010000287.1:0-4588 GCF_036700905.1 Microcoleus sp. S13_C3
AAGCTAAGTGTCGGTTTTCCCCAAAAGCGGCGCACCTTATCATACTTTTGTATATTTGCAAAATCGGGATGCTCCCATCGGGTTTGTGTATCTTTGATAGTTTGTATAAATTCACCGCAAATATTAACATTACCAATTTGTAAACAATCTCCCCTATGGGCAACTTGAGAAACACGATATTTTTTCTCTAACTTGGAACGAAAGTTAAATTTATTAATATCTTCTCCTAATTCCTCACGCAACTTTTCCCATAACTTAGCCGCTTCTTTTTTAACGTGAGATTCACTACAATTAAACTCTTTAGCTATTTGAGGATATTTCTGTCTTTGCCAAACACCCGTCACTATTGCTTCCTCTAGGGGTGTAAGATGTTCTCCTGTTTTATCAAAAATCGAATTATTCGCCCATTGTACAACATCTTCAACATTCATGGGTCAGCGTTGAGTGAGGTTGAGTGTACTATATCCTACTAAATCCTACTTTGTCAACTTAATTATACCAACTTCTACTAAATTGGTTAAGGATAGTTAAAAAACTTGGGTGCTAAATCCGACCGTTTTAAGTTGTTAAATATTAATATCACCCAATATAATTAGGGAAACAAAACAATCAAATTTGGAATCCGGGAGAGAATCCGCTTTGAAAAACTTCCTAGATATCTGTCTAACTCTATTTGGTATTTTAATACTATTTTTAGTTTCTTTAGCTATTCCCGGCATGATCCAAATTTACTTATCTATAGTAGTTTTAGCTGTCTGTGGATTTATGATATTTAGTGTAATTTGGTTTTTTCTTATGATAGGTTTGATATGTGGCCTAATTTATTCTTTCTTAACGGGTGAATTAATTAAGACATATGAGGATTAAACTAGATTTAAGCTGTTCGGCATTTAAAGGAGGATAGTAGGGTGCGGAGCGTAAATAAGCGTTTCCCATGTATAGTCAGTGTTTTAGCTGACGCACCTTACCGGGAGCGTTAATGGTTTAAATGCGTAACAGCTTACTCAAATCCAGTTTAATTATGAACTGTATGACGTGTTAGGTAAATACAACAAAATACAAGACTTATTAGATAAGTGAAGTACCCAAAATATGTGTTTATTCAAAGAACATAACTGGATACTGCCCTTCAACTCAAACCGTATAATAAGCACCACAACCATTCTAAAAAAAACCTTTTGTCCCGCCAGCTAATTGAATACTTTTAAATTCCCCCTTAAATCCTTTAGGCGGTGGTTGCACTGTTTCTCCACCTCTTTCTCCTGAAATAGTGAAGAGTAAGGAATAACCAGTATTAGTACGATGCGTCACCTTTAGATTAATTTTCGATAAAACAAACAGAGCGATTATAGCAGGTGACGCGCTCTACTAGGTAAAACTAACGTCGATAGAGAGTTCCATCAGGCATTTTTGCACCGTTAAGATTTGCTGGTCTCAAGTCTGCACCACTCAGGTTAGCTTGCTGTAGGTTGCTACCAGTAAAGTTTGCTTTTTGTAAGTCAACCCCACTTAAGTCTACTGCACTCAACTTGTTTGCTAGTAAATTTAGTAAGTCTTGACTATTTAGGGTGGAACTTCGCCATAAAGCGCTGTTATTTAGATGTAGCTGAATTAACCCTAGTAATTCGTCCTTACTAAGATTTACCTGATTAGGAGCGCTTTTGATTAAGTTAATTAAATCATGCAGATTTAGCTTAGAATTGACTAGCTTCTGTACGTCTTGCTGGCTGAAGTCAACTTTATTCCAGTCTAACCCGCTGAAATCCAAGTTACTAGGGTCAGTTTTGATAAAATTGCCCTACCTCCTCACTGGCTGAAATCCCTGCACAAAACTCACCCAGCGTGGTACTTTATCACCTGTAATATCTAGGATGGGAATGTTGAAACTTCTGACAGCGGGGCGACCGACTTCACCACCCGAAAAACTCACATTCGTAGGTTCCGATTTACCTAAACCATAGGCACTAACTATTTGATTAGCAAGTCGGCAGGTTATTTCAAAACTTCCCATATTAATCGTGCCACCTCCAGCCTCGTAATTCCATGTAATACCGGGTGTTAAAGTCCCCTCCTGACACATAAAGTGAGTGACTTCAAACATTTTAGCAATGTGAACATCATATCGCCTTAAGCGTCCTCCATAGGCCGATGCTGTGGTATCACTTTCTGGTACTACAATCGATCCAAATCCTTCGTCAAAACCAAGCTTCATCGGTAGTGCCGTGGAACTTGTAAGCGGTTGACTAGCTTGGGGTTGTACGCGAGTCGAGGACATCTGTACTGGTTTGACAAATTGACTATTAGCGCGAACGAAACAACGTTGCACCCCACCAGTAGCGTAGTTTTTTCCTACAAAAAGCCAAGGTAAACCCCTGGTATCGTTGAAAGTACCAGCAGCATTACTAGGAAAGCTTTCAAAACGCTGTCCCTGTTTTAAGACACCAACTAAAGACCAATTAAAAAACTCAAATGGAGTGCGGTTGTCAGCACGCATAAGTTCTTCAAAAGAAGAATTTGTCATGCGACAATTTAACCCATTTGGGTCTGGGTCTACTACTTCCCAATAAGTATGATAAGCTCTTCGCGTATAATCCCCTTGATTATTAGGACTTGGGAGAGGTGCAGTAGAACCCAGTTTAGCTGTTCCTAATACCAGAAAAGTTGCAAGAGTAATGGTTTTTAATTCTTTTAACATGGGTATCACTTTTAAAACACTACATAGATCATAGTATTTAAGGATTTTATGATACATTAACTCTATCATACTTTAGTATAAAAAACTATAGCTCCGACTTGAATTTTGCCTTAGCTGCTCGCAGTTTTTCCCCAGCAGCTTCGGTTCCGGGTCTTGGTGGCTGGGCGGCAATTCGAGCAATGATATCGCGATTTTTTTCTTCATAGTACAGCCGCAGTTATTCAGCTTCCTTAAGAACCATTTGATACTCAGCTTCAACATCAGCTCGATTTGCCTCAATATAAGCTAAAGCTGCGTTAATTTGTTCCTGTGTAAGCTCAAATAATCCCCCGATCAACTTAGGTGGATATTGAGCCGTCACATAGTCCATGATGTCGTAGATAGTGATGCGCGCATCGGCGATCGCTAGTCCTCTTTCTGTACGGATGATAGATGTTTGTTCGTTAGGTATGCTTGTCATCTTTATAGCCTCCTAGAAGTTATCTCTATATTACTAGCTGATTGCTTGCAAGTCCTGGATTTGCGAGCCCTAGAGTTCTATTCGCCAATAGCCGATCAATATGATGCGGTGAATGCTTTTATGCAGTTGATGTAGAAATTGAGAAGAGTGCAGCACAAGCATTGTTAACTTTCATTATAAGTGCCACCCGATCGCCCTTAAAAACTAATCCGGCGGTAGACTTCCGACATCGGAACTTCTATATTTAAACTGTGCAGGACGATCGCCCGATCGAGCCGATCGCAAACTTGCCATTGCCAGCGATCGCTACTTGGGCGATCGCCATTATAATATTGCTCAATATAGGGTTCAGCTTGACTAACCAGCAAATATTCACAAAAACTAGCAAGAGAGCGATATTTTCTGAACTTTTCACCTCGATCGTAGCCTTCAGTAGAGGGGGAAAGAACCTCAACAATCAGTAAAGGATTGAGAATTTCATCCGTGCGATCGCCATTGAATTCCGGTTCACCATCAATTACCAGAACATCGGGATAAGTTCCGTGATTGAAGCTAGGAATCCAAATGCGTAGATCGCCGTTATAGATTTGAAAATTTGTGTCTCGCAGAGCCACGTTAAGAAAAGTCGTAATATCTACGGTAATACGGCTGTGAGCGGGGGAACCTCCTGGCATAGCGATAATCTCTCCGTTACAATATTCGTGACGTTCTTCGGCTGTTTCCTCGATCGCCCGGTATTCATCTGGAGTAAAGTGAGTCTTTGTCGCACCTGGAAGATTTGGCGGGTTGGTTTGAGTTATAACCACGATCGCACCTCCTAAATAATTAGACTTTAAATAATTATGGCTGACAGCTAGATAATTGTCTCAACCCAGAGGCGTTTTCTGGATTACATTCAAATTCCAAAAAAAACTCTCCCTGCCTTTTCCCGCTTCAGTTTCACAACCGTTAAATTCTCGCTTTCCTTTTAGTTTTAACACTCAATTGCTTAGTAAGCGATGTATAATAATGCAAAGCAAAAAGCAGATTAATTCCAAAAAATACCAAAGTTAAAACAAAGGTAAAGAAAGACGTAAACGACAGCCGGGAAGTCATCGTAAACATCGCCAAAATGATTGAGCAAAGCCCAAAACCGGAAGCAAAAGAACTTAAAAGCAACAACCGCACCTTAGACATAGTTTAATTTAAAGATTATCAGTAAAATACACTCTTGGCATCTACAGATGAGTGCCAAATGATACTTATTACTATATAGCGGAATTGCTCAGTTCCGCCAAGGGCAAAACCACTGCTTTCCTAAAAATGTTTGAATTATACAGAAAAATACAGCTCGCGCTCTTGTAAACTCCTGTTGCTCGACTTAGGAATGAGAATTAAATAACTTCCACAAGTTTGTGGGATGGGCGTCCCGCCCGTCCAAAAAGGACGGGCGG
>NZ_JAUBPT010000288.1:0-4549 GCF_036700905.1 Microcoleus sp. S13_C3
AACAAACTACATTGAAATTTAGTCGGATTTAACTGTAGCATATTTTGGGTTCCAGTTAAGATGCGTTTACCCTGGATATTGACCTTCGTAAGCAGCATACCATGCAGAATATTTATTGCCAGGATCGAATTTTCCACATTCAACTAATTCCATGTATATCTCCTTTTTGGTTTCAATCCCCTTGCAGGGAAAAGTGAATAGCGACTCTACTGATTCACTCTCCGGGAATGCGACACCTCTTTCAGGACAATTTAAGTTTCAATTCCCCTGTAGGGAAAAATGAATTGCGACGTGCCGCCACTGACCCGTTTGGCCACTCATCAGTTGGTAGGGTGTGTCGCTTGCAGACCATATTTGGAGCAAATCGAATATCTGGTAGCGACGCACCAAGTACCGAAATATTACGATCGCACTTAATACGATCGAGGAAGAAGTTGGTAGGGTGTGTCGCTTTCAGACGATATTGGGAGCAAATCGAATATCTGGTAACGACGCACCAAGCGCCCAAATATTACGATCGATCGCACTTGATATCATTCCCAATTGAAAATCGCCAATCGCAAATGGTATATCGCAAATAATATAAGGTGCGTCGCGATGAGATTTTGGATCTTTGTTTAGGATTTTCGCTCGCGACGCACCCTACGAATGACTGCCAACTAACAACTAACAACTGACTAATCATCAATTTGCCATCCATCTTTGGTATAGTCTTCATCCACAATCTTTTTGGGACGCATCACCAGAACAACTCGCCCCAAAATAGGAATATCCGGGGATTGTTCAAACCAGTACAATTCTAAATTGCCAGCGTTATCGGCTAGGAAATAACTCTCAGCATCCCACTGTCTTTGGGCTCGATCGGCAATAATCAAAACTTCTTCTACTTTGCCTTGCAGCGGTACCGGCAATTTATCGCTCATTCCCAAAACCGCCACCGGATCTTCAGCGTTCAAAATTACCTGCCATCCGGGAATCGCCACCCAAGCTCCCGCTCCGGAAAATTTTACCATTCGGAACGGCTCGATTTCCTCCGGTAAAGGCACTGCCAGCAAATCTCTGGTAGAAAGCGGCAATTTGCCTACAACCGGGACAACGCGCGGCAATTGTTCCTCGGTATCGAGCCGGTAGACTGGCAAGCGGGGCGCTTCCCGTCTCGGAACTACGGTAAAATCAACCAGCAACTGCTCGATTTGCGCCCTAGCGGTTTGGCTGCTAGCTAATTTTAAACCGCGAGCAATTAAGCGCGATCGCTCTTGCAAATCGCTTTTCTGTCTCGCTAATTGCCAGCATTGGTAAGCCATAGCATCGCCGGGAGTGTCTGTGAACCCTTGGGGGAGACTCCCGAAGTGCGAAAACTCCTTGATCGCTTTAGCAACTTGGCGAGCATCGTCAACATCCAAATTGTGGGTTAGCATCAAAGCAGCCGCCCCGGCCCGCTCTACTTGAGAGAGAATTCGAAACTCGTATAAGATATCACTACCTTTGCCCAAAAAGTGCGATCGAACTTCCTCTGAAGCCCCAGCATTTACCATGCTGGTGTAGACTTGGGCTGCGACGCTGACTTGATTTTGCTGAATTGGCTCAAAACCAGTTTCTTCAAAAATCCTTTGAGAGTTGTAGCCAGCTTTTAGCAGTGCAGTGCAGGCTTGTCCCCACTCTACCCAAGTGCCTTCTTTTCGGCGGAGCGATCGAATTAACTTTTCGGCATCCACAGCATTGGTGGAGGGTGCAGATGCAGGAGGGGAGGAATCTTGCGGTGTATCAGTCATAATTGAATCAAAAACTAGCGCTAAGTTATGTGTTATTGGATACCGGCAAGGCTCGTGTCGCGGCAGAGCGATAGATTAATAGTAAGTGAGTTATGAGACTATTGTTACCGGAAAACGAGAGGAAAGCCCCCGACTTCAGGCGTGGGGATGAACTCGGCAGCGGATGCGGCCGCCTACAGTCTTAGAAAAATCCTGGTTGATTTCTAAAAGCATGATATGATTATATCATGCTAACAGTAACTCACGAGTACAAACTACGTCCAACCAAATCTCAAGTTCAAATATTTGAGATTTGGTTGTCTGTTTGTCGTCAGGTTTATAACTATGCCTTGCGAGAACGGAAAGATTGGGTGAATTCTCGTAAGTCTTCTGTTAATGCTTGTTCGATAGTTGGTGAGTATATTATCTCACCGGATACTCCTAGACCAACCTATGCTAGTCAGTGCAAAGGTTTGGCAGAAGCTAAGAAGCATTGTCCCGAATTAAAGACCCCTCATTCGCAAGTATTGCAGCAAACTTTAAAGGCTTTAGAGTCGGCATTTGTGGCAATGTGGGATAGAGGGCATGGGTTTCCTCGCTTCAAAAAACGGATGCGCTCGTTTGTTTTCCCGGCTGTTAAGGATGCAGCAGTGGAGAATGGAAAGGTTAACCTGCCTAAGATTGGGTGGGTAAGGATGAAAATGTCTAGACCCACACCAGAGGGTTTTCTACTCAAGCAAATTAGAGTAGTTAAAAGGGCATCAGGATATTTTGTCATGCTGACCTACCAGTTAGCAGTCAACCTGCCCGCTCGCCCACCGTCAGGACATCCATTAGGGGTAGATATTGGGCTTGACAAATACCTCGCAACTTCAGATGGAGAATTAGTCAACAGACCGAGATTTTTTCAGGCACTTCACCGCGAGTTGAAATCACTGCAGCGAAGATTAAAGCATCAAAGAAAAGGGTCTAATAATTGGCTTAATCTCCAGAAAAAGATTGCTAGAATTTATCAAAAAATCAGTGATGCCAGAAAGGATTGGCACTATAAATTAGCTCATAGGTTATGTGACCAAGCAGGAATGATATTCGTTGAGGATATCAATTTTAAGGCTTGGGCAAAGGGGATGTTCGGTAAACATACTCTCGATGCAGCCTATAGTCAATTCTTCTCGATTCTGTCTCATGTGTGTTGGAAGCGCGGGGTGTATTTTGCTCGTGTTGATAAAAACTATACGAGTCAAATTTGCCCCCAATGTGGAACCCATACTGGTAAGAAAACCTTGGATGTCAGAATCCATAGTTGTCAGTCGTGCGGGTACACCACTGATCGCGATACAGCAGCAGCACAAGTAATTAGAGACAGAGGTATCCTTGCGGTCGGGCAGCTCGTGAGTAAAACAGCTTCTGGAGGCGTTCTATCGGGGATCGATAGTAATATCGGTCTAGAGTCGAGCCTGTGAGAGAAGAATCCCCCGCATTCTATGCGTGGGGAGTGTCAAGAAGGGGAGTTTATCGTATTGTTATGGATAATGCCATTTCAGAGCTAGATCAAATTAAACGCCAGCTCATGACCCTACACAGACCGAAAAAGCCCAAAATGCTGGTAGTAGACGACGAACCAGACAATCTGGATTTACTCTACCGCACTTTCCGACGAGATTTTAACGTTCTCAAAGCTGAGAGCGGAATTCGCGCCTTGGAAGTCCTCGGCATCGAAGGCGAGGTCGCCGTCATCATTTCCGACCAGCGGATGCCCGAAATGAAGGGGACGGAGTTTTTGAGCAAAACCGTACCCCAGTTTCCGAATACGGTCAGAATTATCTTGACTGGTTTTACGGACATTGAAGACTTGGTGGATGCGATTAACTCAGGACAGGTTTACAAGTATATCACCAAGCCTTGGGACCCGAACGAACTGAAAATGGTGGTGCAAAAGGCGGCCGAGACTTATGAAATTCTTAAGCAGCGGACTGAGGAATTGGATCGCGCCCAAAATCAAATACAACTGTTAGCAACAATCATGCAAACGGCTGGGGATTATCCGAGTTTGGAAGCAATTTTAGATCCAATTGCTACTGCTATAAGTGATAATTTTTTGGCGGACTCTTGCATTTTGCAACTGGTGGAAGGAAATGTTTTAAGGCCACTCCAAGGCAGTCACACCACTGGTGCAACTGTCGAAAATTGGCTGGCAGATGATCCTCTGGTTCGAGAAGCAATTACCTCTCAAACTATTCAGGGTGCTGTGAATATTGCGCTCGACACCAACCTAGCGAGTTTGCCACACTATCAGAAATCCGGCATTCAAGCTCACCTGAGCATCCCAGTGATTCACAAAGGTCGATCGATCGCCCTGATTTCCATGCAGTGGAAACAACCTTGTTCCCTGCGCCCCGACGAACTCACAACAGTTCACCTCGCCGCTCAAGAAGTTGCTTTGGTATTGACGAGTTTTCAGGGTCATTAGTCATCAGTCATGAGTCATCAGTCATCAGTCATTAGTCCTTAGTCATCAGTCATTAGTCCTTAGTCCTTAGTCATCAGTCGGCTCGGTGCCTGGAGTCGAGAATGATAGCAAACCAATGATTATAGACAAAAAATCACCGATCGCTAACAAATAAAAAAGCATTAATGACTGGCGACAGCATGACATGAATGCACGGATTAATTATTTTTCCTGATGACAAATCACCAAGGGCTAATGACCAAGGGCTAATGACTAATGACTAATGACCAATGACTAATGACCAATGACTAATGACCAATGACTAATGACCAATGACTAATGACCAATG